>CABQHM010000001.1 GCA_902464015.1 uncultured Coriobacteriales bacterium
GTCTGACCTCCTGCGTCTTCCGCAGTATCCGGTTCTCGGGGTTCGCGCGGCCGCATCGGCTGGGGTGCGGCGCGAGGGAGAACTATACACGCAGGCGCGGGGCGGGGGCAAGGGCGGGGGCATCGGTACATGAGACGCACACAAATTGGGGAATACTGTTTCTTTAAGACCGCCTTTTCCGAGGAAGGCCGGGCCTGGGCCGCAATCCCCACGGCCCGCGCCGACGGGCCGGGCTTCGGCGCCCTTGGACGCACGGAGGCCAGGCAGCGGCCGCCCGCGGAACGGCCGCCCGAGGCGGGCGCCGTTGCAACATCCCTCGCCCATCAACGACGCGCGCTTTCTTACGCTGCTCCTCTCCCTAAAAGTGCGTACAACAGGCGTAGCTTATTCCCCAACGCGGCCCACCCCCTTTGTTGCATCCTGCTTCAGGGCACTCGCATTCTTAGCTGAACCGGCTAAAAAAGAAGAAGGAGCACAGGCATCAAGCCTGCACCCCTTCAGTTGGAACATATCTATGAGATTGGGACTCTTAACAGAGTTCAGTGCCCTCTTGAGCGACTGGCAGTCGCCACATTAGGCCCTGTTGCGATGCCTTGACTCTCGAACCGAGACCGGCGCAACCGCCGCGCCATTGATGACTTGCATGCGCCCAAGAGCCGCATTGCGCTGCGCAGGCGAATCATGGCGATGCTCGAACTCATCCTGCACCATATGGTCTATATACGCAGACGAAACAGGGGCATCCGATGCGGACATATCGACAACGGCAGGCTGCCCTGCGATAGCGCCCTGGGAATACGCAGGGGTCGCCTGCGCGCGCGAACAAGACGAAGGCTGCTCGATCGCACCATAAACCGCAGACGCATAAGAAGCCGCCCTGCTTGCACGCTCCCCCTGTCCCACTTCGGTGCTCGTGGCAACAGGCGCGCTGATCATCGTCGAGTAGCTGTTGAAAGCGGCATATGCACTGCTTGCGGCAGCAACGGCCGCAGCGAGGCTTCGATCAGAAACAACCGCACTGCTGGCGGGAGGACGAGGCGGGGTAAACGAGCTCGCCGGCGCGACACTCTGACTCTGCATGTCCACGCCGACACGCTGGGTCACAGAAACCGCGGATGCCGCAGCAGGTCCTGGGCGGCGCGACGAATTCTGCAGAGCCTTTTCCCGCGAAGTCAGAACTCCATCAGCAACCTCAGAGCGCCCCTCGTACGAATGGCGGACGCTGGTGCCGGCCAGTCCGGCACGATTCGCAAGGAATTCCTCATCGCGACCAACAAGAAGAGCTGCCGCCGGCGAGGCAGAGGCACGAATGAGCTCCTGACGGCGCATAGCAGCCTGTGCATCTACGCCGGGCCCAATAACAGGTGCGACATAATCCTGACGCTTAACTTGAGGTGCAGGCTGAGCCTTTGTGGCAATTAGAGAGACGAAGTCGTCCGTCGAGAGACCCTCTTCACATGCAGGCTGTTGCTGTTCAGGCGCGCGCAATTCACTCAGCGCGACACCTTGCCAATCATCACGCTCGACGAGCGGATCAGCCGCCAGGTCGTTGTGACGAACGGGCAACACGCCATCGATGACATCCATCCCAGAAAAGTCAAGATGGCTGCTCGGCACCGTTACACGATGTACATTGCCGGAGCCCGTGGCAAGAACCCGTGCCGTCGTGGCAAAATCCGAGGCGCTTTCATCATTGGAAGAAGCGCAGCTAAACGGCATCGTAAGGTCGGTTTGGGCATACGCCTCGCGAGCCGCATGGCCTTTTCCTTCAAAGTGGGGAACACCGCCGCCTGGACCCTTATCGGGGTCATCGTCGGGGTGAGCCGAGCCAGACCTTGCCGGCTCCGAAGCGCCAAAAGACGCGGCGTATCCCGCGGCAAAACCCTCAAGCTCATCATAATCGTCACTATCACACGGCGACACGGTGCCATGAGACGTTGGTGCATCCACCTTTTTGACAGGTTGGTCGAACATGGCGCTCTCATCATCAAGAACAAATTCACGCGCCTGGTCGTATGAAACCGGGTTGCCCGACACACTGTCGACCAAAGCGATAAAAGACGCCGTATCCTCGATAGATGTGGCGCTTTCATTCTGCGTTGCGTCAAAAATCATGGGGGATGACTCCGCTACCATCGCATCGCTACGAGCCTCATGGTTTGATGAAGCATTGTGCGAATTCTTTTTTCGGAAAAGAGAAAAGGCAGCCGCAAATACGCCCATTCCCAAGAAGGCGGCGCCAGCCCCGAGAGCATAAGGAACAACGGGGAGGATACTTTGCGATGCATCGGTCACGACCGACGCGATACCCTGTTGTGCGAGAGAGTCCTCGATCTGACCGACAATCTGCGCCGTGGATTGGCCGGCCGCCTGCGAGAGCTCCTCGAGCTGGGCGGAACTTACGGCCGCGCTCGTCATGGTTTGCTCGGCAGTTTGGACGGGCTGAACGACAGGTTCGGCGAATGCTTGAGGACAAAGAATTCCAATGCCCAAAACGCAGACAAGGCCAGCCGCGCAGAGAACGCGGCGACCCGCACCAAACAACGGTTGAGAACGTTTCAAGATGCGACTCCGTTGCTCATGGCTTGTTGCGGCACAGTGGATACGACAAAAAACATCCTTAAGCATACCGTTTTACCAGCTTAAACACAACATTGTATTACCAAGGCATTGAGACTTTCCAAAAACACGCACGGCCGCCCGCAGGCGGCCGTGCTGAAAAGCTCAAGTATGGGCAAAGCCAGATGGACGGCTACAAATCACCCATGTAGTCGTTGCCCTGGGCCTTCTTTGCGGCACGAAGGAGGAACTCCTCGTTGTTGGCCGTGGCACGGAGGGCCTTGATGAGGGAGTTCATCGCACGCTCGTTGTTGTTCATGTTCGCGAGCACGCGACGGACACCCCACACAAGCGGGGCACTTGCCGGGTCGAGAAGTAGCTCTTCCTTGCGGGTACCCGACGAGACGGGGTCGACGGCGGGAAAAACCCTGCGATCGGCCAGGTCGCGATCGAGCTTGAGCTCCATGTTGCCCGTACCCTTGAACTCCTCGAAAATGACCTCATCCATCTTGGAACCAGTGTCCACGAGGGCAGAGGCGAGAATGGTAAGAGAGCCACCGTTCTCAATGTTGCGAGCAGCGCCCAAGAAGCGCTTGGGCGGGTACAGAGCCGTGGAGTCAACACCGCCCGACAGGATGCGGCCAGAGGCGGGCTGCGCAAGGTTGTACGCACGCGCAAGACGCGTGATGGAGTCGAGCAGGATTACAACGTCCTCTCCCTGCTCAACGAGCCTCTTCGCACGCTCGATGACAAGCTCGGATACCGTGATGTGATTCTCACAGGGCATGTCAAACGTCGAGGCAACGACCTCACCGTGGATGGAGCGCTGCATGTCGGTAACTTCCTCGGGGCGCTCGTCCACCAGAAGGCAGATGAGATGGACCTCGGGGTTGTTGGCAGAGATGGACTCGGCGATCTTTTTGAGCACCGTAGTCTTGCCAGCCTTGGGGGGCGAAACGATCAGGCCACGCTGACCCTTGCCGATGGGGGCAACCAAGTCGATGACGCGACCGAGAATGGAGTCCTTGCCATGCTCCATGCGCAACGGCTCGCTCGGGAAAACAGGCGTGAGATCGCCGAAGCGGGGGCGTGTACGCAGCTCCTCCGGATTCTTGCCATTGACCAGGGAGATTTTGCAAACGCCGGGGCGCTTCTCACCGGGACGCGCGACCTTTGCCGTACCGCTAAGCATGTCGCCGCGGCGCAGGCCGTTGATGCGAATGAGGGCGGCAGGCATGAACAGGTCGGAATCGCTGGCCAAGTATCCCTTCGTGCGCACGATGCCCGAGCCGTCGTTGGAAAGCTCAAGCACGCCGTTGAAGTCGAAGAAGCCCTCCTGGCGGTACATTTCATCATAAACCGCCTGGACAAGGGAGGCGCTGGCGACCCCGTCATGGGCAATCGACAACTCATCAGCCTTGGCAAGGAGGTCCTCCTCAGCCAGGGCGGCAAGCTCTTCAAGCGAAAGGGACGGACCGGTCACGTACTCGCGCTCGCGACGGCCGTTACGATCGCGACGGTCATTCTTGCCGTACTTCTTCTCGAACTTCTCACGGCCACGGTCGGGTCGATCGGAGTACTGCTGTTTGCCCTGCTGCGGGCGCTGGGGACGAGAGTCATCGGAAGGCTTGCTGTCACGGCCTGCCTCACGAGCACGCGGCTGAGCAGCACGATCGTCACCGCGTGTCTCACTTCTGCGATCGTGACGGCGGCGGCGCGAGCCATAGCCTTCGGAGACTTCCTGCGATGCAAGAGCTTCGGCCTTGGAGGAAACGTCCTCTTGAGCAGGCGCCTGCTGCGCAGTGGCAGAAGTGGAAACAGCCTGAGCTTCGCCTTCCTTGGAGGTCTGAGAGGCTTGCGCATCTTCTTTGGACTTCTCCTCGCGCGAGGAAGCCTCGACGACAGGGGCGGGCGCAGGGGCCTTCTTGCGAGGGGCTGCTCCCCTCAGGACCTTTGCCGCCGCTCGGGCAACCTCGAGCGACTCGGGCGTAGGGTTCTGAAGCGCGTCGAGAATGGTTTGGCGCGCCTCCTCCTTCTGCGGAGAAGGCCTTCCACGACGGCGATGCATAGCGAGGTCGCGCAACTCGTCGACGCCGGCCTTGTCAAAGTCGATCTCGTCGACACTGTGATGGCGCACGCGCGAAGGAGCGGGAGCCGGAGCAGCCTCAGGCACGGCGGTTTCCTGCTGGGAAACGGCCGCAGCGGCGTCGACAAGCTCGGGGACCACATCTTCCTTGGGCTTCTCGGAAACAGCCTCGTCGTCTTGGCGAGACACGGGTCCACGCGACTTGTTGCGCGTGCGAGTGCGCTTGACGGGTGCAGGCTTAGCGGAAGCGCCGTCTGCAGCAGCGACATCCTGACTCACGGGAGCAGAATCGGAAGGGGCCTGATCAGGCGCAGCGGGACGGGCCGTCGCAGCGCCTTCCTCCCGCTCGGCAGACTCCTGCTGTTTCAGAGCCTCGACACGCGCCGCAGGCTCCTTCTTTGCAGAAGGCTCAGCCTGCTCGACGGGCTTCTCTGCCACGGGCGCATTCTTCTGATCGGCAGGCCCAACCTTTACGGGGGCCTCTTTCTGCTCGACCGGGTCCTTCTTTACGGCGGGCTCAACCTGCTCGCCAGGCTTTTCTGCCACGGGGCCATCCTGCTGACCGGCAGGCTTGGCTTTTGCGGAAACCGCCTTCTGGCCTGCCTGCTTCTTCTTTGCAGGAGCATCCTGCTTGTTAGCCGGCCCCTTCTTTTCGGAGGCTTTTGCCTTGGAGGTTCGACGGCGCGGGCCAGAAGCAGGCTTGGCCTCTTTCCCCTCAGAAGAAGGGGCGTCTTGACCTGCTGCAGAACCAAGAGGAGCGGGGTCAGCGACAGCCTTCCCCGCCTGAACTCCTTCAAGCTCCTTCGCAGCTCGAACCTCGGTCGCAAGCTTGGCACCTTCGGACTGTTGCGCGGGCGCAGCATCAGGTGCAGGCTTGCTCTCGGGAGCCGGAACGCTCGTCACTTCAGGCGAACGCTGCTCTGCACCCGTCGAGGGGTCCTCGATCATGCCTGCTCAACTTTCTTCCAGTCAGCCAGGAAACGCTCAAGGCCGCGGTCGGTCAGAGGGTGCTCAATGCACTTCTTCAGCGCACCGAAAGGCACCGTGGCGATGTCGGCACCCATAAGGGCGGCCTGCGTGACATGATGGGGAGAACGCACGGAAGCGGCAATGATCTCGACCTCATGGCCGAAATCGTAGTTGTTGACGCAGGAAACGATGTCGTTGAGCTGGTTGAGGCCATCCTCAGCGATATCGTCGAAACGGCCGACAAACGGGGAGATGTAACGAGCGCCGGCGCGGGCGGCCATGATGGCCTGGGGGGCGCTGAAAACGAGCGTCATGTTGACCGCGATGCCCTCGCTGGCCAGCTGCTTGGTGGCGGCCAGGCCCTCGGCCATGACGGGAATCTTCACGACCACGTTGGGGGCGATGGCGGCCAGACGACGGCCGTCTGCGACAATCTGGTCGCGCGTCATAGCGGTGGTCTCAGCGGAGACGGGACCGTCGACGATCTCGCAGATGCGAGCGATGTGGTTTTCGAAATCGGCGAGCTTGCCACCAATTTTTGCGTACAGGGAGGGGTTGGTGGTGACACCAGCAACGACGCCCCAGGACGCCGCCTCACGAATCTCGTCGAGATCCGCGGTATCGAGGAAGAACTTCACGAGTGCTCCTTTTCATTGCATTGCAATTTGTCTCCCCCAACATGACATGGGTTCGGCCTGGCAAAGGGGCGCATAGCCAACCACAGTGCCGATATGAGGGAAAGGGATACGTGCATACTATAGCACCAGAAAAACCCAGTCGCACCCTAGCCGCGCAATATAATATTCGAGGAAACGGAAACGTCATGCGACGCCCTCAAAGGGCGTCTGTCATACGCAGCAACTCATCGGCATATGCCTGCCCACACTGCGTGATATAGCGAAGGCCACCTTTGCAGTGAGGGCGGTCGCCGCGGGCACCGCCAAACAATATCGGCTCCATCATCGCCTGTTCCTCCATGCTTCTCAGCGTCATCGAGACCGTTGCCTGCTGCAGTCCCGTGAGATTCACGATGTCTGCGACCCGCATGCTCGGACATGCGCGCATGCCATAGCAAAATGCAATGAGGCCGCTGGCAGACATGGGGACACGCCCCATACGAGCGACGATGGAAACGACGTCGGCAAGCTCAAGTCCCAGACGGTCAAGCGAGGAGCCGGGAATAAGGTTATCGAGAAAGGCCTGGCAAAGCTCGACGGTGAGCTCATTGCCGTACGGAGTGAGCGCGCCGAGGTTCACACGGCGATCGAGGTGGGACTGCTCCAGTGACACGAGGCCGATCTCGACAAGACGTGAGACGCGGCGAGACATGGTAGATGGCCAAATAAGTTGTTCCTTGGCAATCGCGCCCACCGACAGGGGCGCTGAAATCTTAAGGAGCGCAAGGGCCGAGAAATCGTCGAAAACGATACGCCGCTGTGGATCCAGCGCGCGACGCTCTATGTTGAACTGCCGATGAATCTCGAAAAACAGGCTTCGGTCCAACACGACCCCCAATATCAAGGCATGTCATGCACGTATAACAGGCAGTCACGCAGCACACACAACGATTAGCTATACTACTTCAATTCTGTACACGAGACTGTCGTCGACACAAGGAAGAGTCCACATGCCCAGCGTCGCATCCACCAACGAGCGCCCCAACAGCCCCGGCGTCCTCATAAGTTTTGAGGGGCTTGACGGAGTGGGCAAGACGACGCAGATCGGTCTCGTCGAAAACGCCCTGCACGCACAGGGTCGCGAAACGCTGCGTTTGCGCGAACCCGGGGCGACGCGCCTGGGCGAGGCAGTGCGCGAGCTTCTCCTCGACAAGCAGGACCTCGACATCTCCCCCATGGCTGAGCTGCTGCTTTTTGAGGCAGCGCGCGCCCAACTCGTCGAAAGCGTCATCCAACCCGCACTTGAGCAGGGATGCGTGGTCTTGTGTGACAGGTTTTACGATTCGACCGTCGCCTACCAGGGGCATGGCCGTCGCCTGGGCACCGATCTCGTCCACAAGGCAAACGTGCTTGCCTGCGGGGAGCTCGAACCCGACCGCACACTCGTGCTCGACATGGACCTCGCACGTGCCCACACCCGTGCCTGCGCACAAGGGGCCGACCGCATGGAGCGCGAGCCCGACGACTTCCATAAGCGTGTGCGCCAAGGGTTCCTACAGCTCGCAAGCGACGAAGCGCAGCGCGTGCGCATCGTGGATGCCTCTGGAAGCGTGCAACAGGTATGGGGGCGCATTCGCGATGCCTTAAGCGGCCTGCTCAACCTACCCGTTGAGCTCCCTTCAGACGCCGAGGAACCTCGATGAAGGCCGCACAGATCGCAGCCCCCTGGGGCAACGCAGGCAACCTGATCAGCCAGCTCTGCGACCAAAAAGAAATAGGCCACGCCTACCTTCTTGTGGGTCCCGCGAACTCGGCAAAAACTGACGCTGCCATGCTTTTGGCGAACGCCGCTGTATCGCGCCTCGACCAAATCGGCCCCTCCGACCTCGGTCGCCCCCATCCGGACATCCACCGGCTCGAGCCCCAAAGCGCCACAGGATACCTGGTGGGACAGATTCGCGAGATGCTTGACGACGTGCAGCTGTCCCCCATTTGCTCGCCGTTTAAGGTCTATATGATGGCCGAGGCGCAGCTTCTTACCTCATCTTCGGCAAATGCCCTGCTCAAGAGCTTGGAGGAACCGCCGGCAGACACGGTCTTCATCCTACTGGCGACTTCTGCCGACGCTGTGCTGCCCACCATCGTCTCGCGTTGCCAAACCATACGCTTCCCCGCCAGAAGCCAGGAGCAAACGGTGGCGGACCTTTGCGCCTCAACAGGCCAGACCGAGCAACGCTGCCGGGCCGCCCTGGCCTTTTGCGCCGACACGCAGCAAGCGACGCAATATTTGGGCGACGAGACAAAATGGGCCATGCGCGACATGGCGCTCAAGACGCTTGCAGGCCTTGCGAGCCGCGACGACGTCTGGGCGATGAGCCGCGCGGCTGCGCTCGTCGATGCAGCTACCGCCTCAACCCAAAGCCTGCAAGACGCCCAGGAGGCCGAGTACGACCAGGCCCAAGCGATTTTAAGCGCCACGGCCCTCAAGGAAGTGAAAGAACGCCACAAACGCGCCCTCACCGCCGCAACACGTTCGGGTATCATGGCAGCGTTGAGGGCACAACGCGCGCTTTTGCGCGATGCGCTGCTGATGCAAAACAACCCCGCGGCAACGCCCGCTTGCATTGATTTTGCCGATGCGGTCACAACATTTTCCAGGCTTTCCCAAGAAGCCCTGCTCAGCTGCATCGAAACGATAGGACGCGCCATGCGACGCGTTGAGAAGAACACGCTGCCCCGACTGGCGGTCGAAGGCATGCTGCTAGAACTCAAGGAGACACTCACATGCCGACCGTAATCCCCGTCCGCATGCATTTCAACGCCCAAGACCTGTGGTTTCTGCCCGGCAGAAGCCAGGCGAAGGCCGGCGACCACGTCATTGTTCCCACTGAGCGCGGCACTGAGTTCGGCTTGGCCACGGCCGACCCCTTCTCGGTCCCCGACTCCGAGCTGAAGGGCAAGAGCGACCTGCGACCGGTCGTGCGCATCGCCACGGACAAGGACATCGAGCGCGCCGAGGACCTCGCGGCCCAAGGCGAGCAGGCCATGCCCATATTCAGAAAACTCGTGAAAGAGAGCGGCCTGGACATCAAGCCTGTCGGCGTGGAGTTTCTCTTCGGCGGGGAAAAGGTCGTCTTTTATTTCGCCGCTGAGGACCGTGTGGACTTCCGCGACCTGGTACGCGAGCTGGCGGGGGAATTCCACCAGCGCGTCGACATGCGCCAGATCGGCGTGCGCGACGAGGCGCGCCTGGCGGGCGGCTACGCCCCCTGCGGCCAGGAGCTGTGCTGCGTGAGGTTCGGCGGCCAGTTCCAGCCCGTTTCCATCCGCATGGCAAAAGAACAGGACCTTCCCCTCAACTCCTCGAAGATTTCTGGCGTATGCGGCAGGCTCATGTGCTGCCTGCGCTACGAGTTCGACGCATACCGCGACTTCAAGCAGCGCGCGCCGAAAAAGAACAACCTCATCGACACGCCGCTAGGCAAAGCAAAAATCGTCGAGTACAACACACCCAAAGAAACCCTGCTCCTGCGCCTGGAGAACGGCAAGTCGTTCACCATCGCCCTCAAGGACATGACCTGCAGCGAAGGTTGCTGCAAGCGCTCCAAGGAACAGAACATCCCGCTTCGCCCCGACACCGTGACGCGCGAGGCGCTCGAGGCGCTCGGCACGGCGGAAATTGCCATGCAGCTTGCCGAGCTCGACCGCGCAAACGGCGAGGGCGACGGCTATGCGCTCGACATGTCGCTGCTCGACTCGCAGCGAACCCCGCGCAAGCGTAAGACCGACAAGGCAGAACTCGCCGCACAGGCGACGCCTGCCCGCAAGCCTCGCCGTCAGTCCAAACCCGCACCGGCTGCCGAAGAAGGCAACGCCCAGGGCAACGACACGGCGCAGACCCCGAAAGAAGAGCAGAAGCGCGGCCCGCGCGGCGGTGGCATGCGACCGCGCCGCACGCAGAAGGCAAGCCCGGACGCCAAGCGCACGGCTTCTGCGACGCGCGATGCCAAAAACCCGGCAGATGACACGGCCAAGCCTCGCCGTCAGGCAAACGCCGTCAAGCAGGCCGGCACCAAATCCGGCAAGGCAGCCGAAGCGGCCACCGAGCCCCAGAAGCGCACGCGCCGTCATCACAGCGCGGCCACCCCGACCCAACATGGCCAACAGGGTCAGGCTGTTGAGCAGACGAAGGTCAAAAACGCCCAGCGGCAGGGCACCCCGCAGGAATCCAACCGCACGGGCGAGCAAAAGCCCCGCCGGCGCACGGCGCCCTCCCCTGAGGCAGGGCCCAAGCAGCAGCGTCCCCAGGCAGAACGCCGTAGGCACACCAAACCGGCGCAGGACAAACCGTCCGGCGCAGAGGGATCGACTCCTTCTACGAGCCAGGCTCCGACTCGCCGTCGCAGGCGTCCCGGTGACAAGGGTGGCTCAAACGAACAATAACGATTACATCGACACGACCGACGAGGGAGCAACATAACGATGCCGCGCAACATCGCGATTTTGGTACAAGACGAAACGATGGCAAGCCAGGGCTTTCTTCAGGCATTCGCTCAGCAGGGCAACGAGGTAACCTGCGTCGTATGCAACGACCTTCTGCCCGTCGCACTGCAGATGGCCAAGCCTGACTTTGCGATTGTCAACGGAAACGCCTGGCACGAAGCGGGCGATGCCCAAGAGCTTCTTGACTCGATGGGTATCCCCTACCTGGGCGCCGGCGCAGCCACGATCAGGCGCTGCCGCGACGCCGCACAGCTCTCATACACCATCGAGGAGGCACTGGCCCAGGGCAGCATCGACGCTGGGACGGTGGAACAGCTCACGCTGGCCCCGTCGGTCCAAGGCGCCCTGCTGCAAACTGGCCAGCTCGGCAGCATCGTAGCCAACACGTTTGCCCCAGGTGAGACGCTTACCCTGCGCGCCGATGGCGCGGAGTTCCTGAACCCCGGCGTTGCATTGCAGGATCAAAAGGAGCTCTCGGAAGCACTCATCGCATTCAAGGATGCCGGCAAGCGCGCCGTCGTGCGCCCTCAGATCAAGGGTGTCGAGCTCCTTGTCTGCATCATGGGCGACCTTTCGGACATTCTCATCCTGCCCCCCATCGAGGTGAAGGGCGCACTTGACGACAGTTCGATGTGGCAAATCCCTGTGAATATGCAAAGCCTTGCCGACGACGAGCAAGATGCTCAGGCTATTCGCAGCGAAGTCGAGCGGTGCGCGCTCGACGCCTTCCTTGCATGTGGTTGCCACGATTTTGCCTGCGTGCGTCTTGTGTGGGACGGCGGATGCGCGCGCGTGCTCGACGTTGACGCAGCACCGAGCCTGTCGCAGGGCTCCCCCATCATGGCGGCACTGACCGCAGCCGACATCAATCTCGCAGAGCTCGCAAACGAGTTCTGCGAGATTGCCGACGAGACCCTTCTGTAGGAGATTCCATGCCCGCCCAGAGGCCCAGCTCACCACACATCGCGCCTCTGGGCGGAATAGATCGCCTCACGACCCTCGCACACACGGTTAAGGCAGTTTTTTGCGATTTGGACGACACGTTGCTCGATGCGCATCATCGGCTACCATCTGAGGCAGTCGATGCCATTCAGCGCGTTCAAGCCAGCGGGGTACGCTTCATACCCACAACCGGACGCCCGGTATTTGCTCTCAAGGCGCTTTTTGGCCCTATGCTCGACAACCTCGACCTTGACTACATTGCCTGCAACGGCATGGATGTGCGCCAAGCAGGGCAAACGCTTTTGCATGAGACCGTCGGCCTGGAATCGGCACGCACGCTTCTGCAGCGCGTTATCGACGACCCTATGCCATTGGGATTTGTGGTGTACGGCTCCGATGCCCCCTATGTTATGGACATGGAAGCGGATTTTGTTCGAAGCAAGATAGAAAGCCTGCATGAAGCGCACGTGCGCCCGGCGAGCGCCGGGCTCGAGGACGCACAGATAAGCAAGCTGGGTATCGTTGCCTATTCAGGGGCTCGCAAGCTCGCACAGGACCTCTCGAGCGAGCTGTCGGAGCATTTCGAGTTCAGTGCCTGCGGCGACAAATGGGTGGACGTCGCACTGAGGGGACGCACGAAGCTCGGTGGCATCAACATGCTGCTTAATGCTTACGGCATGCAACCCACGGAGGTACTTGCCATCGGCGACTCGATGAACGATCTCTCGATGCTCAGGGCCATCCCCAACAGCATCTGCGTTGCGAACGCGATGCCCGAGGTCAAGCAGTACTGTCGCTTTGAGATTGGTGCCAACACCGAGCTGGCAGTTCCTCACCTGCTGGAACAGATTTCCCAGATCCGCGCCAAGTAGCCCACCTTCGGCTGATTTCGATACTCCCTCTATATATAGATGCACAAACCACCGTCTGCTTGATATCGAGCAGACGTACGCGACAAACAGGCATGCTCGACAAACAAAAAAGGGGCGGCACAAGGCCGCCCCTCAGCAAAATCGCTTAAAAGTAAAACTTAGAGCTTGTGGACGTTGCTGGCCTGCAGCTTGCCGTTCTGGCCAGTGGTGATCTCGAACTCGACCTTCTGGCCCTCGTCCAGGGTCTTGAAGCCGTCCATCTGAATCTCGGAGAAGTGCACGAACAGATCGTCGCCGTCCTCACGAGAGATGAAGCCGTAGCCCTTGTCCGGATTGAACCACTTAACAGTACCCTGAGCCATGTCTAGCCTTTCTTTCTACCCTTTTACGGGCAAACCGAGTAAGCGAATCGAGTCGACACGCTTACGAGAAAACACGGTCCTCCTATGAACCGCACTTGCTTATAATACCTGAAATGTGCAGGCTTTAGGAAGCCAAGTTCACATTTCTTTAGATTCCCACCAATCTCAACAAACTAACGCAATTACTGCGCCCAGGCGGAATCCATGCCTGCAAGACGCTCGGCAGCCGTGACGCAGTTGAGCATGAGCATGGCACGCGTCATGGGACCAACGCCGCCTGGAACCGGGGTGATCGCGCTGGCCTTGGCGGCAACCTCGTCATAGGCAACGTCGCCGCAGAGCTTGCCGTTCTCATCGCGGTTCATGCCCACATCCACGACAACAGCGCCTTCACGCATCCAGTCGGACTTGACGAGGTTGGCATGACCGATTGCGCTAATGACGATATCGGCCTGCTGCGACGTCTCGGCCTTGTTAGGCGTGCGGCTGTGGCAGATGGTGACCGTGGCGTCGTTTGCGATGAGCATAAGGGCCATGGGTTTGCCCACGATAGTGGAGCGGCCCAGCACGACAGCACGCTTGCCGGCCACATCGATACCGTATTCGCGCAGGATGCGCATAACGCCGGCTGGCGTGCACGGCCTGGGACCGGGGAGCCCGCGCACAAGGCGACCAAGGTTGACGGGATGGAAGGCATCCACGTCTTTCTCGGGCGAGATGTGGGCGATGGCGCGTTCGGCGTCGAGATGTGCCGGCAGGGGCATCTGCACAAGGATGCCGCTGACCTTCGGGTCAGCGTTAAGCCTGCCGAGAAGGTCCTCGAGCTCCTCCTGCGTGCAGGTGGCGGGCAGGTCATAGTCAAACGCCTCGATACCCACCTCTGCGCAGTCCTTGCGCTTGTTGCGCACATAGACCGAGCTTGCAGGGTCGTCACCCACAAGCACGACCGCCAGGCCGCACGGATGTCCATGCTGCTTCAAGACTTCCACACGCTGAGCGGCCTCGGCCTTGACCTTTGCCGCGACGGCCTTGCCGTCGAGAATTGTCGCCATATTAGAACAACCCCGTGATACGGCCCGACTCATCGACGTCGATCTTCTCGGCTGCGGGAACCTTGGGCAGGCCCGGCATGGTCATAACGCTGCCGGCAAGCACGACAACGAAACCGGCACCCGCGGAGACCTTGACCTCGCGTACGGCAATCCTGAAGCCTCGGGGGGCACCAAGCTTGACAGGATCGTCGGAGAAGCTGTACTGCGTCTTTGCGATGCACACGGGCAGGTGGCCGTAGCCGTTCTCCTCAAGCGCAGCGATCTGCTTGAGGGCGGCAGGAGCAAAATCAACGCCATCGGCATGGTAGATGCGCGTGGCGACTGCCTCGACGGCCTCCTTGATGCTGGCACCGGTGGGATAGGCAAACTTCAGCTCGCTAGGCTGCTCAACAAGACGCAGGACTTCCTGAGCCAACGCGATGCCGCCCTGGCCGCCCTTGGCCCACACTTCGGAAAGCACGGCGTTAACGCCCTGCTCGGCACAGCAGGACTGGATGAGCTCCAGCTCGGCAACCGTGTCGGTGGGGTGACGGTTGATGGCGACCACCACCGGCATGCCGTAGACCTCGGTGAGGTTGGCAACATGCTGGAGCAGGTTGGGCATGCCGGCCGCAAGGGCCTCGAGGTTCTCCTCGTTCAGGTCGGTCTTGGCAACGCCGCCGTTCATCTTAAGAGCGCGGGCGGTAGCCACGAGCACGACCGCGTCGGGGGCAATGCCGGCCATGCGGCACTTGATGTCGAGGAACTTCTCCGCACCCAGGTCGGCACCGAAGCCGGCCTCGGTGACCGTGATGTCGGAGAGGGCCATGGCCATGCGCGTCGCCATGACGGAGTTGCAGCCGTGGGCGATGTTTGCGAAGGGACCGCCGTGCACGAAGGCAGGCGTGCCCTCGAGCGTCTGCACGAGGTTGGGCTTGAGGGCGTCCTTGAGCAGGGCAGCCATGGCGCCAGCAGCCTTGAGCTGGCTGGCAGTCACAGGCTCGCCGGTATAGGTGTAGCCCACGACGATACGGCCCAGGCGCTCCTTGAGGTCGGGGATGTCGCGCGCAAGGCACAGGACTGCCATGATCTCGGAGGCAACCGTGATGTCGAAGCCGTCCTCGCGCGGAGTGCCGTTTGCCTTGCCACCCAGACCGTCGACGATGAAGCGCAGCTGGCGGTCGTTCATGTCGACCACGCGCTTCCAGGTGATGCGGCGCGGATCGATGCCCAGGGTGTTACCCTGCTGGATATGGTTGTCAAGCATGGCCGCGAGCAGGTTGTTCGCCGCGCCGATGGCATGGAAGTCGCCCGTGAAGTGCAGGTTGATGTCTTCCATGGGAATGACCTGGGCGTAACCGCCGCCGGCAGCGCCGCCCTTCACGCCGAAAACCGGGCCCAGGCTCGGCTCACGCAGGGCGACTGCGCACTTCTTGCCAAGGCTCGTCAGCGCATCGGCCAGACCGATGGTGGTCGTCGTCTTGCCCTCGCCGGCAGGGGTAGGGTTGATGGCAGTGACAAGCACGAGCTTGCCAGCAGTGTGGTTCTCCTCGCGCAGCAGGTTGTAGTCGACCTTTGCCTTGGTGCTGCCGTAGCGTTCCAGATACTTCTCGTCAAGACCGAGCTTGGAGGCGATTTCACCTATCTCGCGGGGGGTTACGGACTGGGCAATCTCGATGTCACTTGCCATGGGGCTCCCTTCCTCTTTGGAATGTTGCATACATGTTACGTGCCACGCCGAAAAGCTACCATGGCATCGCAACGGCATAATGCTGGTTTCGTGAAGCGCCTTTGAGCGGTGCAAGCGTGCGGCTGAACGTCACTGATCAGCGCGAGCGGCAAGGGCCTCGCTCACTTCGCGGGGGCTGACGTCGGCGTCAAACCCATAGGCGTCAGCCAGGGCCTGCGCCTGCTCGCGACGAAGCTGGGCAATGCCGGGGTCGGCGGCCTCGTAGGTGTCGGCAGCCTGCATCAGGGCATATGCGCAGTACACGACGAGCGTCTCGTCAACGGCAGAAAGCTGCATCATCGTGACAAGCGAGGAGCTCGACAGGGCCAAGGCACAGGACGCATCCATGTCAAGCACGCCGCCCACGACGCTTTCGAAGTCCTCGCGCGCCTCAAAGGCATCACCTGCACGGCGGGCGTCAATGCCGCGAAGCACGGCGTCGCAGAACCGCGCGACCATGTCCATGAGATAGTCGCTTTTAATAGACAAGCCTCATCACTTCCTTTTGAAACCGACGCGTCGCCGCGTCACTCGTCAGCCTCGGCAACCGGCAGACCCAGGTGCTCAAATGCGCGCGGGGTTGCCACACGACCCTTGGGAGTACGGTTGATCAAACCCTGTTGAAGCAAAAACGGCTCGTAGACATCCTCGAGCGTGGCTGCATCCTCACCGACGGCGCTGGCCAAGGTGGAAAGGCCAACGGGATGGCCCATAAACGTCTGGGCAAGCGTGGAGAGAATCTTGTTGTCCATCCAATCCAGGCCCATCTCGTCAACCTCGAAGAACCCGAGCGCGTCGCTTGCCACCCGCGCATCGATGGGAGAAGCCCCGTGGACCTGGGCGTAATCGCGCACGCGCTTGAGAAGACGGTTTGCCAAACGGGGTGTGCCGCGGCTGCGCGAGGCGATCTGCGCGGCTCCCTGCTCGTCGAGGTCAACACCCAGGATAGAAGCCGAGCGCATGACAATCTGCGTGAGCTCGGAAGGCGCGTAGTAGTCGAGGCGCGAGATGATTCCGAACCTGTCGCGCAAGGGGCCCGTCAAAAGACCGGAGCGCGTTGTCGCACCCACAAGCGTGAAGCGCGGCAGGTCGAGCCTGATGGAACGAGCGGCGGGGCCCTTGCCGATCACAATGTCGAGATAAAAGTCCTCCATAGCGGGATAGAAAACCTCTTCCACCGCATGGTTCAGACGATGAATCTCGTCGACGAAGAGCACGTCGCCTTCCTGCAGGTTCGTAAGGATGGCGGCAAGGTCGCCGGTCCGCTCGATGGCTGGGCCCGAGGTGCACTTGATCTGGGCGCCCATCTCGTTTGCCACAATGGTGGCGAGCGTGGTCTTGC
Source organism: uncultured Coriobacteriales bacterium (assembly GCA_902464015.1). Classification (GTDB taxonomy): domain Bacteria; phylum Actinomycetota; class Coriobacteriia; order Coriobacteriales; family UMGS124; genus UMGS124. The sequence goes on from CABQHM010000001.1 coordinate 17,013, forward strand.
CCAGACCCGGAGGGCCGAAGAAGAGCAGATGGTCGAGGCACTCACCACGCTGCTTGGCCGCCTCGATGGCCACGCGCAGGGTTTGCTTCACGCGTTCCTGGCCAACGTAGTCGTCAAGGAGCTGGGGGCGAAGCTTGCGGTCGACGTCGAGGTCTTCCGCCGTAAGCGTAGGCGTAACGGCGCGTTCGGCGGGCGCGGAGGCACCGTCACCCCAAAGGTCCTGCTGGTCTGCTTCCCACATCGTCTATTAACTCCCGAGGCGCTTGAGGGCGAAACGAATCGCCGCCGAGGTGTCAGCGGCAGGGCCATCATAACCCTTGAGCGCAAGCTCGCACTCGGCCGAGGTAAAGCCCATCGAAAGAAGCGCCGCGCACGCCTCGTCGAGTGCCGAGGCCACCGGCGCTGCGGGCATAGAAAGCTGCGAGGTAGACAGTCGCGCGGGAGCCTGGGCGCCCAGCGAGTCCTTGAGCTCCAAAATCATACGCGAGGCGGTCTTCTTGCCCACGCCCGGCACGCTCGACATGCGCTTCTCGTCGCCCGTTGCCACGACCTCGCGCAGGGCATCGGGGGCAAACGTGCTGAGCACCGAAAGGGCGAGCTTAGGCCCGACTCCGGAAACACCCACGAGCTTGTCAAAGACTACTCGCTCATCGGTAGTTGCGAACCCAAAAAGGGACAGGGCGTCATCGCGCACCTGCATGCGAGTGAAGAGCATGCACTCCGCATCCTCGCCAGGAGCGGGCAGGCTTGCGGCAGTGGCGGTCGAAACGCCGCACTCATAGCCAACACCCGCAACGTCGATAACAACGGAAAAAGCGGTCTTTTCCTGTATGCGGCCTCTGAGAAACGAAATCACAGCCTCGTGCCCCTTTCGCGATATGCGCTGGCAGACGGTTTGGAGAGGTTCTGAGCGCGGCTCATGGTTCGCCAGACGGACAGGTGGGCATGGCAGATGGCAGCCGCGAGCGCATCGGCCGCATGATCGGGTTTCGGCTCATGCTCCAGATGCAGCAGGCTCTTGACCATATACTGCACCTGCTGCTTGTCGGCAACGCCGGTGCCAGCCACGGCCTGTTTGATCTGCATGGGGGTGTACTCGCCCACCTCAAGCCCACAGCCCGTGCATGCCACAAGAGCGGCTCCGCGCGCCTGGGCAGTGGCGATGGCGCTTTGCGCGTTCGAGCAGAAGAAAACCTCCTCGACGGCGACTTCCATGGGAGAGTAGCGCATGATGACCTCGGCTATCTCATCATGGATGCGCTTCAGGCGCATGGGCAGCGTGAGGTCCTTGTCGGTATGGACGCAGCCGTAGGCACGCGCCCGACATTGGCTGCCGCGCGTCTCGATGACACCCCAGCCGGTGTTGGCAAGGCCGGGGTCGATGCCGAGAATGACCAAGCAAACACCTCCAGAAAACAAAAAACGAACCGCCGCTCACTCGCAGACGATTCGCATTACACCTGCATACATGCTATGTGTATGGTATGCCGCACCGTCGGCCAAAACAAGGACGGACGCCGGGTCTAGCAAATGAACAGACGACGGCGCCGGACACGCGACACCAGGTGGGACAATCGGGAGCGCATGCTCTTTTTCTTGAAGCAGCGCACCGTAATATTTGAATGCGTTACGTTACATTTTCATTCCTGGCCTTTTGCGATCGAAATGCTCGACATCCCAGCCCCAATGGGCGTGTACAATTAACCACCGTTCATCTGAAATTACCAGCCGTTCGCCATCATGCGAAGACCCAGGTATTCAACGCGGCGAAACACCGCATGCAGCAAGGAGCACTCCGTGGAAACAACCGGCACACCCAATGAAACCACCCGACAGCCGTATGCTTTGGCAGACTACGACCTCGTCGTGGTAGGAGCAGGCCCCGCCGGTATCATGGCGGCTCGCGAGGCTGCACAAGCCGGCCTGCACACGCTCCTCGTGGAGAGCTCGTCGCTGCCGCGCCGCAAGAGCTGCGGCGGCATGCTCAATGAATATGCCCAGCGCTTCCTTGAAGAGGTCGCGCCCCTGCCCCATGGGATGGTGCTCGAACCGGCATGGGTCCACTTCCGCTATTACGACTGGGACCGCAGGATCAAGAAGCCCTGCTCGCTGCGGTTTGCCAATGTAGACCGAGCCATGTTCGACGAGTGGCTCTTGAATCTGCTGCCCGACCGAGTCGACGTTTGGGACAAGAGCACCTTCGTGAGCTGCACTGACGACGGTCAGGGCGTCGACGTGCAGCTGCGCCGCGAGGGCCGCGAGGCACACGTCCATGCGCGTTGGGTCATCGGCGCCGACGGCGCCCGCTCCGCCGTGCGACGCTCGCACCCCGCTTGGCCGCAGACGCAGAGCTACACCACCGTGCAGGAATACGTTGAAATCGAACCCGGCAGCGTCGAGCCGTGTTTCGACTGCATCTACTCGCGCCACATCGACCCCGCCTATGGCTACGGCTACATCGTGCCCAAGGGCGACGTCGCAATTGTGGGATCAGTGTTTTTCCCCAAGACCAAGGGCGTCACCGCAATGCATGAAAAGGCCTTGGCCACATGGGGGCAGCGCTACCCGCTCGGCGCCGCACGCCGTCGCGAAGGCGGTTCGGCCATCCAAGTCAAAGACGCCAACGATATCATTGCCGGCCAGGGGCACGTTCTCATGGCAGGCGAAGCCGCCGGCATCATGTCTCCCAGCTCCGGAGAAGGCATCTCGTTTGCCCTTAATTCAGGAAAACTCGCAGGTCAGGCCATTGTGCGCGCCTCACGGGAGTTGACCGAGGCCGTCGCCCTCTACGACGAGAGCCTCAAACCCATCCGCAAGAACATCGCACGACGTCTCTTCTTCTTCCCCATCATGAACTCCAACTGGGGCAAGTATCTCGGCGGCTGCATGCCGACGCCGCTCATCAGCAAAGTCACGGAGTGGCTCTAAGGTAGGAAGGCACCCAAAACAGCCGCGACGACCCCCCGGCAGCGGACACCATGCAGCCCCGTCACCCCAAACGCAGCAACCCGAAGCGGGATGCAGAAGCGCAAGGACTGTGGGCTGTGTTCGGGGCGAGTTCCGCAGTGAATGCAAGAAAAGGGCCAAAAGTGCGCGAAGCGCACCCTTGGCCCGGGTTTTCGTAGCATTCGGTACGAGGACCTGTCTGAGCCCTGAGCATAGCCCACAGGCCAGGGGGAAGCCTACAGCCTGAAGAGGTATCCCACGCCGCGCACGGTCTCGATGTGGTTGGAGATTTGGGGGCCAAGCTTGGCGCGGATACGCCTGACATGGACGTCCACCGTACGGGAACCTCCGCAATAGTCGAAGCCCCACACGCGGCGCAGGAGCGTCTCGCGCGAATACGCACGCCCAGGGTGGGTCACCATGAAGGCAAGCAGCGAGTATTCCATATACGTGAGGTCGATAGGAACATCACCCACACGCACCTGGTAGGTGGCAAGGTTGACCATGAGGTCGTCGACCTTGACGACATCGTCGTCGCTGGTCTCCTCGCCAGGCCACAACAGGTGGCGGATACGCACTGCATACTCGGCGTCACTTGCCGTGATGCAGATGAAATCGGCAACAGGGCGCATAGGCAGATGCAGGTCGGGCATCTGGCCCTCGGTCACCACGAACAACATCGGGGTCGAACTGTCGGCAAGCGTCATCTCGATGTTTTCAACCTGCGAGGCCTGAACACCATTGGTCTCCAGCACGACAAGATCGAACTCGCGCTCAAGAATCGCCTGGGAGAAGCGCGAAACGCTTGCAAGCAAAATGGAGACGTCGAGCACCGACGACAGGCGACGCATGCGCTCGTGGCCGTCAGCCGTCTGTGAAAGAAACAAGGCTGTCTTGTGGTGCATCTCAACCTCCCATAAAAGCGAACCCAGAAAAGCAATCTTTTCCAGTCAATCATTATTGCAGAGATTAAAAAGGATGTGTTGCAGAACCATTTCAATTGTTGGGCAAATCAAACCTCGTTGTTTCATCACAGCCATGTGAGTTACCTGACACCATTGTTACGTTTTAACAAACTGCCGCAGCATTTTCGCTTTCGAAACATTCGAAGCAGACAGTTCAATATGTCATTGGTCTGTCCCAATTCCTTCCTCTTTGACCACAGGGGAATCGGGACGCTCATCATGCACGTTCGTTGGAGGTTTGTATGAACGCATCCGCCACCCTGCCGCCCAAGGCATGGGGACTGTATCGCCCGGAGTTCGAGCACGACGCATGCGGCATCGGTGCGCTGGCCAACGTCAAGGGCGTTCGCACCCATCAGATGCTCAGCGACGCCCTGTCGGTGCTTCTCAACATGGACCATCGAGGCGGCGCGGGCCTGGAGTCGAACACGGGTGACGGAGCAGGCATCCTTTTCCAGGTACCGCACAGGTTCTTCCGCAAGGAAGCTCAGAAGTGCGGCCGCCTTCTGCCCGACGAGGGCGACTACGGCGTTGCCATGCTGTTCCTCCCGCGCGACGAGAATCTGTTCGAACAGGCGCGCACGCTCGTTGAGCAGTGCTGCTCTGAAAACGGCCTTCCCGTGCTCTTTTGGCGCGAGGTGCCCGTCGACGCACACGACCTGGGCGCAACGGCACAGGCCTGCCAGCCGCGCATCTGGCAGGCTTTTATGGTGCGACCCGGTACGGTCGAACGCGGCATGGAGTTCGAACGGGCCCTCTATATCGCACGCCGCTCCATTGAGAAGCGCGCCCAGGGCATGGGCATGCCGCAAAAGGACGTCTTCTACGTCTGCTCCATGAGCGCTCGCGTCATCGTGTACAAGGGCATGCTGCTTGCCAGTCAGCTCAGGACGTTTTACCTGGACCTTTCCGACGCCACGGTCGAGACGGCCATCGCCTTGGTTCACTCGCGCTACTCCACGAACACCACGCCCTCCTGGGAGCGCGCGCACCCTCAACGCTACATCGTGCACAACGGCGAGATCAACACGCTGCGCGGCAACGTCAACTGGATCCGCGCCCGAGAAGCCGACCTGTACTCCCCCATCATTCCCCGCCTCGACCGAGTGCTGCCCATCATCGACCGTGAAGGCTCTGACTCGGCAATCCTGGACAACGTGGCGGAGTTCCTATACATGAACGGGCGCAGCCTGCCGCGTGCCATGAGCATGCTCGTGCCTGAACCCTGGGACAACAACGACTCGCTCAGCGCCCGCCGCCATGACTTCGACTCCTACCAGTCGTGCCTCATGGAGCCGTGGGACGGCCCGGCCGCAATCGCGTTCACCGACGGTGTGCGCATGGGCGCCGTGCTCGACCGCAACGGCCTGCGCCCCGCTCGCTACACGCTCACACGCGACGATCGCCTGATCCTGGCCTCCGAGACGGGCGTGCTCGACATTCCGCCGCAAAACGTGCTGCTCAAGGGCGGTCTCATGCCCGGGCAGATGCTTCTCGTGGACCCGGCGCAGGGACGCGTCGTGTGGGACGACGAGATCAAAGAGGACATGGCCTCGCAGCGTCCCTGGCACGAGTGGATTCAGAAGAACATGATTCGCGCGGCAAGCCTTCCGCTGCCCGAGGGGTATGACGCCGAAGGCGCAGGCCAGGAGTTCCCCGAACTCGAGGTTCCCGCAGGTGAGACGCTTGCCAGCATCTCGAACCGCTACGGGGTGTGCTACGAGGACGTCGTGTCGCAGATCGCCCCCATGGCGAGCAACGCCCACGAGCCCCTCGTCTCCATGGGCGTCGACTCGCCGCTTGCCGTGCTCTCCGAGCAGCCCCGCAAGCTCTACAGCTACTTCAAGCAGCTGTTTGCCCAGGTCACCAACCCTCCCATCGACGCCCTGCGCGAGAAGATCGTAACCTCGACCATCTCTTATCTTGGCAACCACGGCAACGCGCTCGAAGACACCAGCGCCAACTGCCGCCGCATCCGCCTGGAAGCCCCCATCATCGACCGAGAAATGTTCGAACGCATCTGCTCCATCAAGAAGACGGGGTTCAAGGTCGCAAAGCTGCGCTGCGCCTACCCGCGCGCCCATGGCGAACAGGGACTCCGCGAGGCACTCGACACCCTTGCCGAGCAGGCGTTTGAAGCTGTGGAGGCAGGCTGCAACATACTGGTGCTCTCCGACAGGGTCATGCCTGGTGAGGTGCCGGTGCCGAGCCTTCTGGCCTTGGGCCGCGTGCATCACCATCTCATCCGCAAGGGCGTGCGCACCCGCACCGACCTGGTGGTTGAGACGGGCGACGCCGTGAGCACGCATGACTTTGCCATGCTTGTGGGCTACTCGGCAAGCGCCGTGTACCCCTACCTCGCCCATGCCCAGGTGCGCGATGCCGTGCGCAAGGGTCTCGTCGCCCTGCCTGAAAACGAGGCAATCGCCAACTTTGACAAGGCAGTGACGGCAGGCATCGTGTCCATCATGTCGAAGATGGGCATCTCCACCATCCAGGGCTACCATTCCGCGCAGATCTTCGAGGCGGTCGGCATCGCCGAGGACGTCGTGAACGACTGCTTCACGGGCACGGTCAGCCGCATTGCAGGCCTGGGCTTTGACGAGATTGCACGCGAGGCAAACGAAAAGTACGACCGCGCCCTGGCCATTGCAGGCAGCGCCGTGCCCAACCAGCTCCCCGACTCGGGTGAGACGGCCTGGAGGCCGGGCAAGGAAGACCACCTCATCGACCCCACGACCATCTTTGCGCTGCAAACGGCCACCCGCACGGGCTCACAGGAGGCCTGGGACGCCTACAGCTCCATCGTCAACCGCCCTGGACGCGCCGTCGTGCTGCGCAACCTACTCGACTTTGACACGCGTACCTGCACGCCCGTGCCCCTTGACGAGGTCGAATCGGCCAGCGAGATCGTAAAGCGCTTCAAGACGGGTGCCATGAGCTACGGTTCCATCTCCAAGGAGGCCCACGAGGCGCTTGCCATTGCCATGAACCGCCTGCACGGCTTCTCCAACACAGGTGAGGGCGGCGAGGACATCGTGCGCGAGGTGCCGCTGGCCAACGGCGACACCTCGCTTTCGGCCATCAAACAGGTGGCCTCGGGCAGGTTCGGCGTGACGAGCCGTTACCTCTCCACGGCCCGCGAGATTCAGATCAAGCTCGCCCAGGGCGCAAAGCCTGGCGAGGGCGGCCACCTGCCCGGCAAGAAGGTGTATCCCTGGATCGCCAAGACGCGCCGCTCGACACCGGGCGTCAGCCTTATCTCCCCGCCGCCGCACCACGACATCTACTCCATTGAGGACCTGGCTGAGCTCATCTTCGACCTCAAGAACGCCAATCCCGCGGCCGACATCTCGGTGAAGCTCGTGAGCGAGACAGGCGTGGGCACCATCGCCACCGGCGTGGCCAAGGGCGGAGCCGACAAGATTCTCATTTCCGGCCACGACGGAGGCACCGGTGCCGCACCGCGCAACTCGGTCTACCACGCTGGTCTGCCGCTTGAACTGGGACTCTCTGAAACCCAGCAGACGCTTTTGCAGAACGGCCTGCGTTCGCGCGTCATGCTTGAGGCTGACGGTAAGCTCCTCACGGGCCGCGACGTGGCCATCGCGTGCCTCTTGGGCGCCGAGGAGTTCGGCTTTGCCACCGCGCCGCTCATCGCCCTGGGCTGCCTCATGCAGCGCGACTGCCACCAGGACACCTGCCCTGTGGGCGTCGCCACGCAAAACGAGCACCTGCGCGCCCGCTTCACCGGCAAGCCTGAGTACGTCGTGAACTTCATGCTCTTCGTCGCAGAAGAGCTCAGGGGCATCATGGCGCGCCTGGGCTTCCGCAAGCTCGACGACATGGTGGGTCATGTGGAACTGCTGCGCCAGATTGAAATCCCCGGCAACTGGAAGGCCAACACGCTCGACCTTTCTGCCGTGCTCGCCAAGCCCGAGCTCGTCTTCGGCGCAAACATCCCCGGCGCGGACACGCCCCACTTCGACCCGGCGATGGCGTTCAACCACAAGCTTGGCAAGACCCTCGACGCAACGCTCTTCATACCGCTCACCCAGACGACGCGCGACAGCCTCGCACCCACCCGCTTCCACGCCGACATCACCAACGTCAACCGCTGTGTGGGAACGATGTTGGGCGCCACGGTAACGAAGGCGTACCCGGAAGGGTTGCCCGCAGGCTCCATCCGCATCGACTGCTCCGGGTCGGGCGGTCAGAGCTTTGGCGCATTCTTACCCGCAGGCATCGAGCTCAACATCTGCGGCGACGCCAACGACTACTTTGGCAAAGGGCTGTCGGGAGGAACGCTCGCCGTGCATCCCGACCCCGCAACCCCCATTCAGTTCGACGAGAACATGGTCATCGGCAACGTTGCGTTTTACGGCGCCACCGCCGGATGCGGCTATGTCAACGGCATGGCGGGACAGAGGTTCGCGGTCCGCAACTCCGGCGCGACGCTCGTGGTTGAAGGCGTGGGCAACCACGGCTGCGAGTACATGACCGGAGGCGTCGTGCTCGTCCTGGGTCCCGTGGGCCTCAACTTCGCGGCAGGCATGAGCGGCGGTGTCGCCTACGTTTACGACGAGTTCGAAACGCTCGACGACTGCACCAACCACGACATGGTGACCATCGAGGCCCCCTCCCCCGAGGAGATCATGCAGATTCGCACCCTCATGACCAACCATGTCAAGGCGACGAACTCGCCGCGCGCCATCAAGATGCTTTACCAGTTTGAAAATGTGCAGCACCGCTTCAAGAAGGTCATTCCGACCGATTACAACCGGATGCTCACGCTCATTGCAAACGAAGAAGACCAAGGCAAGACGCATGACGACGCGCTGCGCGACGCCTTCGCGATCATGACCGGCAACCAGGCATAAGGAGAGACGATGGGACAGATTGGTGGATTTCTCACACAGGAGCGCGTCGACCACGCCACACGGCCCTGCCTCAACCGCCTCGCCGACTGGAACGACATTGCCGTGCCCAACGATGGCGACACCCAGCGCAAGCAGGCCGGTCGCTGCATGGGCTGTGGTGTGGCGTTTTGCCAATCGGGAATCGCTTTCGGCACCTCTCGAGCCCTTTCGGGCTGCCCCTTGCACAACCTCATCCCCGAGTGGAACGACCTCGTGTGGCGCGGTCTTTGGCAACAGGCTTATGAGCGCCTGACGCTTACGAACCCCTTCCCCGAGTTCACGGGGCATGTATGTCCGGCGCTGTGCGAAAAGGCATGCAACCTGGGCCTGCACGACGATCCCACATGCATCCGAGACAACGAGCGCGCCATTGTGGAGCACGCCTTCGAAAAGGGATGGGTCAAGGCCCCCGTCCCCCGCGTCAAAACCGGCAAGCGCGTCGCCGTCGTGGGCTCGGGGCCTGCCGGCCTGGCCTGTGCCTGGCAGCTTACGCAGGCCGGCCACGACGTCACCGTCTTCGAGAGCGCGGACCGTCCAGGTGGCCTGCTTATGTACGGCATCCCCTGCATGAAGTTGCCCAAAGATGTCATCATGCGCCGCGTGGCCCTGCTGGAAGAGGCCGGGTGCCGCGTTGTGCTCGAGACCCAGGCCAGCTCTGAGATTACCGGGGATTTCGACGCCATCGTCGTTGCCACAGGAGCCAGAAAGGCACGCACGCTCGATGTCCCCGGCGCACAGGCCCAGGGCGTCACACTTGCGCTCAACTACCTCACGGAGGCCACAAAGGCCGTCCTCGACGGCACAACCCCGTCAATCGACGCCCGCGGCCTTGACGTCGTCGTCGTGGGAGGCGGCGACACGGGCACCGACTGCCTGGCCACAGCACTCAGGCAGGGAGCCAAGAGCGTCACACAGCTGCAGTATCACCCCGCGCCGTCGCCCGTGCGCCAAGAGTCCAACCCTTGGCCCTGCTGGCCCGACGTGTACACAAGCGACTACGGCCAGCTCGAGGCGGCGGCCAAGCAGGGCGAAGACCCGCGCCAGTGGTCCACGAACACCCTCGAAGTCATCGCTGACGAGCAGGGCCATGCCCGCCAGCTCAAGGTGTGCGAGGTTCGCTGGGAGGACGGCAAGCCTCAACCCGTTGCAGGAACACAACGTCTTATCCCTGCTGACCTCGTGCTGGTGGCACGCGGTTTTGCCGGCCCCGAGCCCGAAGCGTTCGGCGCATTGGGAATCGCGATGACAAACGGAGCAAGGCGCCTACCTGTCTGCATTGCACAAAGCGGCCCCGACATGTTCAAGGTGGCCGGTCGCGACGGCTTCTTTGTCTGTGGAGATGCGCGCCACGGCGCAAGCCTTGTTGTCAACGCCATTGACGAAGGCATGCGCTGCGCTACCGACGTCGATGCCTGGCTCAAAACCCGCTAAAGTACGAAGCGCGCTCGAGCAAGCCCGAAAAGCCCACGAACGAGAGACGCCCGCCTGGTGCAAAAAGCCAGGCGGGCGTCTCTTTTTGAAACGACGAGGTGCGGCAGGTGTGAGAAACACAAAAGGGCCGCACCGCGCCTCAAGCGCGATGCGGCCCTGACAGGACGTGTCAATCCTTACGCTGGGTAGTTCATGTGCGCATCGTCGATGCAGTACAGCGTATGTTCCAGGAACCTCTTGGCATACCAATGAGCAAAGTCAATGTTCTGGTCACGCCAGTTGCCACAGTCACGCGGGGCAGCGCCAGGAATGTCCCCCTCGAAATCACGCACAAATTCAAACATGCGCGTGAGCACATCGACAACGTCTTTGCTCTCAAGATCGCCGGCAAAGATGACATAGAAGCCCGTGCGGCAACCCATGGGCCCGAAGTACACCGTGCGCTCTCGCCACTCGGGATCGTTGCGCAAAAACGTCGCGCCGAGGTGCTCGATCGTGTGAACCTCACCCGTGCCCATGACGGGTTCGTCATTAGGTTGCGTGATACGCACGTCGAACGTGGTGATGCACTCGGCGCCGATGCGATCCTTGCGCGAGACGTAAACGCCAGGCTCAAGATCCTCATGGTTTACCGTAAAGCTTGCAATCTTGTCCAAGACCCTTCCTCTCCCCTTTTCAACGCGTGTCGCAATCTAGAGCACAGGCAGGTAACGCCCAAGCTCCCAAGCCCCAACATGCGAGCAGTACTCTGCCCACTCGGCCTTCTTTTGGGCAACGATGTAGTCGAAGACATGCTCGCCAAGAACCTTGCGCATGAGCTCGGAGGATTCGAAGTTCTCGATGGCCTCGCCCAGCGTGGAGGGAAGACGCTTGATGCCCATCTCGCTCAACTCGGCCTCGCTCATCTTTGCCACGTTCTGCGGCAGGGCAGCAGGCAGCGGCAGCATCTCCTCAAGGCCGCGCAAACCAGCGGCAAACACGCCGGCAAAAGCCAGGTACGGGTTGCAGGCAGGGTCGGGACTGCGAAGGTCAAGTCGTGAGGACAAAACCTTGCCCGCCTTGTAATGAGGCACGCGTACAAGGGCGGAACGGTTGGCAGGCGCCCAGGTGACATAGAGCGGGGCGTCGAAACCGTTGACGAAGCGCTTGTAAGAATTGACGTACTGGTTGGTGAGCAGCGTGTACTCGGGCGCATAGCGCAAAAGGCCAGCCAGGAAATACTTGGCTGTCTGCGAGAGCTGGTAGCCATCCGGGTCGTGCGGATCATAGAAAAGGTTCACACCATCGAGGTTGTGCAGCGCGATATGCAGGTGCATGCCCGAGCCATCATAAGCCGCACAGGGCTTAGGCATGAACGACGCATAGCACCCATGCGACTGAGCCACCTGCTTCACCACAAGACGATGCGTCATGACGGCGTCGGCCATCGAACAGGCATCAGCATAGCGCAGGTGAATCTCATGCTGAGAGGGGGCGTTCTCATGATGCGAGTACTCCACCGGGATGCCCATGCGCTCGAGCATGAGGACACTCTCACGACGCAGGTCGTTGCCGGAGTCGAGCGGCATGCTGTCGAAGTACCCACCGCAGTCGAGGGGCTCGACGCCCTTAGAGTCCTTGAAGTAGAAGTGCTCGATGGCGGGGCTCAGACTGCAAATCATGCCACGATCGTAGGCCTCGTCGCACACCCGGCGCAGCACGGCTCGCGTGTCGCCCTCAAAAGGCTCGCCGGTGGGAGTCTTGATGTCACAGAACATGCGGGCAGCACCCTTTTCCTGGGGGCGCCACGGCAGAATCTGGAACGTCGAGGGATCGGGGACCGCCACGCAGTCCGACTCCTCGACAGGTGAGAAACCGGCTACGCTCGAGCCATCGAAACCGAGGCCCTCTTCAAGCGCATCGTCGAGCTCGCCTGAAGTCGCGGCAAACGACTTGAGATTGCCGAGCGTGTCGGTAAACCAAAACTGTATGAAGTGCACGTCGCGCTCTTCGACGGTACGGAGCACGAACTCGATATCCTCGTGGAGCATGCTGGCCTTCGCTTCATCAAAGCCCATATCATTCGCCTCGACCATAGCGCGGCAACTCCTTCCATCCGGCGGCTTGTACGCACGTCCAAGCACGCATATATATCGCCAGCCTACTTTGACACACGAATGTTACCGCAGGGTTGCCGCAGGTGCATCGACGCTATTGCTCTACTCTTTCTCACCAGGACGCACGACGTGCTCCGTGCGGGGACCGAGCTTGCGGTCGATGTCGTCGAGCGCCTTGCTCACAGAGGGGCATGCACCATCTTGGGGATGTCCGCTGCAACCTTGCTCGTTGCATCCAGTGCAATGACCCTTGTCAGTGCCGCGCTTGAGTGCGCGCAGGGCAAGGAACAAAAGGGCTGCCAGCATGATGAGTACGGCCACGGTCTGAGGATTCATGGGGCCCTCCAAAGTAATTCAACAGAAAAGTCGGGGTCGAAGACACAAGCCTCCGACCCCGACTCAATGACGTTGCTTGCTCGTCAGAGCTGACTCTACCTTACTTTTCCGTGTCGAACTTCGGCATGGGGCGGAAGAGCTGGAAGAGCATAAGTGCCAGGAAGGCAAATGCCACAATCGTCCAGAAGCCGAACTGACCAAGCGCGAAGAGGTTGTAGAACTGGTTGATCATAAGGGCGACCACCCAAGCGAAGCAGCACTCGTAGCCAATGGCAATCCAGAACCATTTTGCCGAGTTCATCTGCTTGCGAATGGTACCCATGGCGGCAAAGCAAGGGGCGCACAGCAAGTTGAAGGCACCGAAGGCAATCATAGCACCGGTGCTGGAAACCATCGTGCCAAAAGCCTGCCACATCTCGGCGTCGCCCTCGCCGAAGTCGGCGAGGTTGTACAGGGTACCGAAGGTGGAGACAACGTTCTCCTTGGCAATGAGGCCCGTGATGGTCATCGAGGTGGCCTGCCAGGAGTCAAAGCCGAGCGGGGCAAAGATGATGCCCACGGCACCGCCGAACGCAGCGAGGATGGAGTAATCCATGTAGCTGGTCACGCTGGGGTCGGTGATCTCCATGTCGGGATCGAGCATCTGGAAGACGCCGTCAACCCACCCGAAGTTGGAGAGGAACCACACGAGCACGGTGGCGGCGAAAATGATCGTGCCGGCCTTGACGATGAAGGACTTCACGCGCTCCCAAATGTGGAGCAGGTAGCTGCGAAGCGCGGGCATGTGGTATGCGGGAAGCTCCATGATGAAGGGGCAGGCCTCACCGGCGAACCACTTGGTCTTCTTGAGCATGATGCCGGAAACGATGATGGCAGCGATGCCCATGAAGTAGAACAGCGGCACGACCCACCACGACTCGGAGTCGGCACCCACGAGTGCGCCCATGAGCAGGGCGATGATGGGAGCCTTGGCGCCGCAGGGCATGAACGTCGTCGTCATGGTGGTCATGCGACGCTCGTTCTCGTTCTCGATGGTCTTCGTGGCCATGACACCGGGAACGCCGCAGCCCGTGGAGATGAGCATCGGGATGAACGACTTACCCGAAAGGCCGAAGCGGCGGAACACACGGTCCATGACGAACGCGACGCGGGCCATGTAGCCGCAGTCCTCAAGCAGGCACAGGAAGGCGAAGAGCACGATCATCTGAGGCACGAAGCCCAAGATTGCGCCCACACCGCCGATAACACCGTCGACGACCAGGCTCTGGACCCAGGGCTCGACGTTGGCGCCCTCGAGGGCGTCGCCCACAATGACCGGGATGCCGGTGATGTAGGTGCCGAAGTCGTGGGGGTCAACGCTGTCAGCGTCGTCGCCAGCGGCCTCGACCGCCTCGTCATAGGCCTCCTGGCCAGAGCCGAGGAACCAACCGTCGCCAAAGACACCGTCATTGGCCCAGTCTGTGCCCCACGTACCCACCGTCACGACGGCGACATAGTACACCAGGCACATGACCACGATAAAAATCGGGATGCCGAGCCAGCGGTTCGTGACAATGCGATCGATCTTCTCAGTGGTGGAGACCTTCTTGGGAGCCTTCTTGAGGAAGGCTGCAACCACCGAGGCGATGAGGTCATAGCGCTCCGCCGTCACGATGGATTCCGCGTCGTCCTCAAGCTCCTGCTCCATGGCGGCCGAAATGGCCTTTACGCGGGCTTGCTTGTCACCCGAAAGACTGAGCTGCTTAAAGGCCGTCTCGTCGCCCTCAAAAAGCTTGACGGCATACCAGCGCTTGAGAGCCGCAGGCGCGCTAGCACCAGCGATTTCGTCAATCTTGGAGAGGGCGTCCTCCATCTTGTCGGAAAACTTGACCGTGGGGGCAGCGGCCTTCTTGGCGGCGGCAGCCTTCTTGGCGGCAGCGATGACCTCGTCAACGCCAGCGCCCCTCAGCGCCGAGCATTCAACGACAGGGCAGCCGAAAAGATCGGAAAGCTTCGCGGTGTCAACGACGTCGCCGTTCTTCTTGAGCAGGTCGGTCATGTTCAGCGCAATGACAACAGGAAGACCAAGCTCGAGAATCTGAGTGGTCAAGTACAGGCTGCGCTCGATGTTCGTGGAGTCAACGAGGTTGATCACGACATCGGGACGGTCGTTGACCAGATAGTCGCGCGAACAGACCTCTTCGGGCGAATAGGGCGACAGCGAGTAAATGCCAGGCAAGTCGGTGACGACAACGTCCTTGTCGCCGAGCAGCTTTGCCTGCTTCTTTTCGACGGTTACGCCAGGCCAGTTTCCAACGTAACCATTTTCGCCGGTGATGCGGTTGAACAGCGTGGTCTTACCGCAGTTGGGGTTACCGGCGAGAGCAACTTGAATGCTCACAGTTATTTCCTCCCGGGAATTGCTGGTGGGGCACCTTTGCCCCACCTGCAGGCCATACAGCCTGTCTTTGTTTTGGGTCGACCGTGCAGGGCCAATTACTCCTCAACGATCACGTTCTCTGCTTCGTCCTTGCGAAGCGACAGCTCATAGCCGCGTACGGTGACCTCGATGGGGTCTCCCAGGGGCGCAACCTTGCGAACGTGCACTGAGGCACCCTTCGTGATGCCCATGTCCATGATGCGGCGCTTGAGGGGACCCTGGCCGGCAAGACGCACAACGACGGCATCGCCACCCACGGGGATATCGCGCAACGTTTTCATCCAATTCCTCCTTTCCGTACTCGTACCTGCTACATCACGTAGACGTGACGAGCGGTCTGCTCGTTAAGTCCCAGACGTGAACCCTTGATGGTCACGATCACCGTGCCCGCGCCTTGAGAAACGACCTCGAGCTCGGCACCGTCGACGAATCCGAGAGACTCGAGGTGGCGGTGCATATCATCGTTGCCATGCACCGACTCAACGTGCATGACGCGACCACCCTGGGCCAACGACAAAGGCAGTGCTCCCGACATGGCTCCTCCTTCTCCAGACAATAAGATTGCTCTAGCTAACAAATCGGAGGGTATTCTAACCATAATGTTCGCTAAGGTAAAGTTCGATTCAGGTAATTAATAAGAAAGTTATATAAGGAGAATTTTGAAGTTGTGAAAAAGGCGGGTTCCCCTTGCAGGGAACTCCGCCTCTCTCGTAGAACCAGGTGATTTGATATCGGGATTCAGGCCTTTACAGCATTCGGCCCGTTGTATTGGCCGCAGTCGAAGCGTTACTTCTTCTTGGAAGCCCCATGAGCCGCATGAGCGGGATCGCTTTTGCCGCCCTTGGTCTGCAAGCGAACGATACAAGCGACGGCGGCAGCAAGGACGACGCCGCAGACCGCAGCCACGGCAATGACGACGGGCGACACGGCAACTTGGGCAGTCGATACGTCCTGCTGGACGGCGTTCTGAGACTCAAGCGTTGCCGCCGAACCGCTTGTGACCAGCTTCTCCTTGGCAGCCGCCGTGCTGGCGGTGAAATTGGGCCTGCCATCGGGGTAAGACACCGTGGCGAGCAAGCCCGTGCCCGTGTCCTCAACCTTGACGGTGACACGATACGAGGGCGTCTCCCCACTCGAAGCCACGACCGACAGAGACGTGCCCTGCGCAGGGCGAACGGTGTAGGTGTACTCCCCCGCCTCGGAAAGCTCGATGGTGGAGAAGCGCACGGTACCGTTGGCATCGTTGGTGCCTGTAGTCACTACGGCACCGGAATCGTCGACCACATCGAACGTCATGCTGCCGGCAGCAGATTTGCCGCCCGGCTGACTCACTGATGCGGTAATAATCACAGCAGCGGCATGATAGGGCTCGGAGGCAGAGGCGCTCGTCTGAGCCTGTGATGAAGCAGGTTCAACTGCCTTGTACGAGTTGACAAACCCCTGCGTTGACGAGGGGGTCACCTGGGCAACGAGAGCGGTTTTGTCATCGTTTGCCTCAACAATGACAGTGAACGTGAGAACCGAGTCGCCATAGGTGATGCCGGCCGCATCACCGGGCACCTGAACGACCTTGTAGGTGTAGGTGCCAGGCTTGGTAAAGGTCGCCCCGCCAAAATCAACGACTCCATCCTGCGTGTTAACAGCCATGGTGGCCGTAGGCTCAGGAGCGCCGTCAATCAAGGTAATCTTGAACTGATATGCGCCCGCGTTGAGATCGGCTCCCTTGAGGGTGACCTTTGTGGACAAACTTGCCGTTACAGGGGCCAGGGCCGCTTCCTCGGAGCCGCCAGACGAATCCATCTCATTGGAGAACGTCGGGACCTCAGGCTCAGACACGGTAAGAGCGCCGTCTTGGCCGTCGACGTCGACATGGACGACCACATCGAAAGACGACGCATCATAGGTGACGCTGGCAAAATCCCCAGGTACCTGGGAAATGCGATAGGTGTAGTCTCCGGGAGCAGAGAATGCCACTTCACCAAAATCAATCAGGCCATCCGCATTGTTTGATGCCTGGGAGAGTTCCGGCTGAGGGGCACCGTCGAGAGGCTCGATTGCAAACAAAAACTGATTGGCAGCAAGCCCGGAGCCTTCAAGAGAAACCTTTGCTTGAAGGTGTGTTTTTGCAGCCGAGGCTTCAGCAGAGCTTCCTTCACCATTTCCCGTCTGCGAGCCGCCAACTCCAGGAGTCTGCTCAGAAGAGGCTCCGGCACCAAAGGCAAAGACGTTCTCGGAAGCCTTCTCAAGTCCCTCGAAGTGATATTCGGCGTTCAGCGATGTTGCCGTATAGACGCCGCAGGACAGCGCCTGTTCTTGGGAAATACCGTAAAGATGAACCACTTGCGTAGTAGCATCGGCTGCATCGGTGGCTGTCTGAGACGCATCTGCGCTAGTCTGGGCATCATCTGTGCTCGTAGCTGCCTCATCGTCAGCCTTCGAGTCTCCAACGACCTCCCCCGAGTCAGTCGCATCTGCACTCACAAGGCCGTCGAGCGCCCCCTCAGGGACGACGACATAGGCAACCTTCAGGTTTGCCAGAGCCGAAACGTCATAGGACTTCCCGCATTCAAGCACGCATGCCATGACAGCCTCGCTGTCGGCAAGCTCTTGGGGAAGACTGGACGCATCGATGAGCGCATACGCGGCCTCGGCCCGGGTGAAAACAGAGCGCCCGGCAAGACACGCATCGACATCATCGAGCTTCACCGTGCAAGCCGAATCAACGAGCGCATCGCCTTGTGCGGGGTCGACGGCGTCGACGCCAGAAGTTGCGACGGTGGTAGCAGCATCGCGCGAAGCCTCATCGGCAAAGGCGGCAGAAGTGTAAGGCAACGAAGCGCAACCAGCACAAAGGGCCGCGCAGGCCAAGGGCGCGACAAAAAGACGCATGCCCAGAGAAGTTTGAAGGCGGACCATGATGGCCTCCTAACGTATGGGATGGGCGCGGCCTGCGCAGCAAGCGCCGACCGCGCCCATTCAGGGTCCTCTTCAGTATACCGCGCAGGCACATCACCATGCGCCGGCGGGCAAATCAACGCGAAAAGGTCCGCCACATACCTTTAAAGCACTTTAAAGCACGCGCAGGGAGACTTCCTTGAGCTGCTTCGTGCTGACCTCGCTGGGTGCCGCGCTCATAAGGTCGCTGCCCGAGGAGGTCTTGGGGAAGGCCATGACGTCGCGGATGGAGTCGCAGCCGCACAGCAGCATGCAGACGCGATCCAGGCCCAGGGCGAAACCGCCCAGGGTGGGGGCACCATAGCCGAGCGCCTCGATGAGGTAGCCGAACTGGGCGTTTGCCTGCTCCTCGGTGAAACCAAGACGCTTGAGAACGCGCATCTGCAGGTCGGCGTTGTGGATACGGATACCGCCGCCGCCGGCCTCGTAGCCGTCCATGACGAAGTCATAGGTGTAGGAGCCCACGCTCAGCGGGTCGTCCTCAATCTTGTCGAGGTCCTCGTAGCAAGGCTGGGTGAAGGGATGGTGCTCGGCGGAGTAACGCTTCTCCTCCTCGTCGTACTTAAACATCGGGAAGTCGACGACCCACAGGAAGTCGTGGCCCTCACGCTTGATGCCCAGAGCGTTTGCCATGTGGGTGCGCATGCCGCCCAGAATCTCGTCGGCAAGCACGCGGCCGCAGGCGGCGAACATAACGAGGTCGCCGGGCTCAACGTTGGCGCGCTCCTTGAGGGCGGCCATCTCCTCGTCAGAGAAGAATTTGACGATGGGGCTGTTGACGGAGCCGTCCTCGCGGAAGGCGATCCAGGCAAGGCCCTTGGCGCCGAAGGTTTCGGCGACCTTGGGAAGCTTGTCGATCTCGCCGCGGGTCCAGGCGCCGGCGCCCTTGGCGTTGATGCACTTGACGACCTGGCCCTCGGTGTTGGCAGCCGTGGCAAAAACCTTGAACTGCGAGTTCGCGAAGATGTCGGTCAGGTCGACCAGGTGCATGCCGTAACGCGTGTCGGGCTTGTCGCATCCGTAGGTGTCCATGGCCTCCCAGTAGGGCATGCGGCGCAGCGGCGTGGGCAGCTCGACGCCCACATGGGCGAAGGCGTCCTTCAGGACGTCCTCAAGAAGGCAGATGGCACCGTCCATGTCGATGAACGACATCTCGAGGTCGACCTGGGTGAACTCAGGCTGACGATCGGCGCGCAGGTCCTCGTCGCGGAAGCACTTGGCAACCTGGTAGTAGCGCTCGACACCGCTCACCATGAGCAGCTCCTTGAGCAGCTGGGGCGACTGGGGAAGAGCGTAGAAGTTGCCCGGCTGGATGCGGCTCGGAACGATGAAGTCGCGGGCACCCTCAGGCGAGGACTTGAACAGGATGGGCGTCTCGACCTCGAGGAACGCGCGGTTGTGCAGAGCCTCGCGCATGCCCCAGCAGAAGGAGTTGCGCACCTTGAGGTTGTTGAGCATCTCGGGACGGCGCAGGTCCAGGTAGCGGTAGCGCAGGCGCGTGTCCTCGGCGGTATCGATGCCGTCCTCAATCTGGAAGGGCGGGGTCTTGCACGTGTTGATCACCTTGATGTCGGTGATGAGGACCTCGACCTCGCCGGTGACCATGTTGGGGTTCGTGGTGTCATCGGGACGATGGCGCACCGTGCCGGTAACGGAGATGGGCCACTCGGGACGGATGGTCTCGGCGGTGTGGAACGCCTCGGCGCCAGAAAGCTCCGGGTCGAACGTGCACTGCGTGAGACCCTCGCGGTCGCGCAAGTCGACGAAGATGAGACCGCCGTGGTCGCGGCGGTGCTGCACCCAACCATTCAGCGTGACGGTGGCGCCAATGTCGCTGGCGCGCAGCTCGCCACAGGTGTGAGTGTGCGTTGAATGCTCGTTCAGAACGCTCGTCATTGGGGGGTCTCCCTAATCGGTCTGTGTCACCCCGTGTCGGTTCGGGTGACTTGCCTACAGACGCCCGGCATGCGTAAACGGCGCACAACCAGGCAGTCGCCTCCCGGGCGGAAGGCGACAAATCCCAATGATAACGCTCTTTTGTGAATTATGGATTAAGAGTTCTTGAGCATGACTTTCTGCATGACACAAGCAACGTCCTCGCATGCGTCACAGCAGGCCTCCATGTGAGAGAACATGCCGTTCCACGAAATGAGGTACGCGGCCGAGGCGTCAGGGTGGTTGGCAAACAGGTCGCGCTTGTTCTCGATGTAGAACTCGTCGCCCTCAGACTCACGGTCATGCACGGCAATGAGAAGCTTTTCGAGCTTCTTGGGCTTCTTGAACTCGTTGAATGCCTTCGTCGCCTCGTAGAGCGCCTCAACCGCGGCATCGATGACGCGGGCAGTGGGCACAACCGCGGGGTGAAGCTCCTTGAAGTCGTACATATAGATGTGCTGCACGACCTCCTCGATCTCGTCGGTCACATCGTCGAGCAGCATGGTGAGCTCGGTGACGTCCTCGCGATCGATGGGAGGCAGAAACTCGGTGGCGAGACGCTCGATGATCTCGTGGGCGATGTCATCTCCCTCGTTCTCGATGGTGTGAATCACCTCCATCTTCCCGCGGAGCCACTCGGAATCGGGCTTGAAGTTCTCGACGACATCGAGCAGGGCCTGCGACTCCTTGCGAGCGATGTCGGCCTGGGCACAAAACGCTTCAAAATAGTCGAACTTGTGCTTCTTCGGCATGAGAAAGCCTTTCGTTTTGGAAGATAAACGCACGACTCGAACATCATACCCACCTTGAGCCCCCCACAGGCAGAAAAGCGCGCCTTCATCGCTGAGAGGACATACGGCACGGGTACAATTCGACCCGTCAAACACGATGAGAAAGGTTGAGTTATGGCCGATACGTCCAACCAAACCGCGCGCAACCTTCATGTGGGCGACGTGCTGCACGGTTTTCGGGTCGAACGCATAGAGGACTTGCCCGAAATCGACGGCCGAGCCGTGGTGATGCGCCACGATCAGACCGGCACGCCGCTCATGTGGCTTGCAAACGAAGATGAGAACAAGTCGTTTTCCGTCACGTTCAAGACGCCGCCCGTCGACAACACGGGCGTCTTTCACATCCTAGAGCACTCCGTTTTGTGCGGCAGCGACCAGTATCCGGTAAAGGAGCCGTTCGTCAACCTGCTCAAAACCTCGATGCAGACGTTCCTCAACGCGCTCACGTTCTCCGACAAGACGATGTACCCGGTCGCAAGCACCAACGAGCGCGACCTCATGAACTTGATGAGCGTCTATCTCGACGCCGTGCTCTTCCCCCAGCTCTACCACAAGCGTGCGATTTTCGAACAGGAAGGCTGGCACTACGAAGTGGAGGGCGAAGGCGCGGACAGGCACCTCGTGACCAATGGCGTTGTGCTCAACGAGATGCGCGGGGCCATGTCCGACCCGGACGAGGTCGCCCTGGCAGGCCTCAACGCGGCGCTGTTCCCCGACACCGCCTACGGATACGAATCCGGCGGCAACCCCGCGGCCATCCCCAACCTCACCTATGAGTCGTACCTGGACACCCACGCGCGCCATTACAACATGGCAAACGCCCGCATCGTACTGTACGGCGACATCGCTCTCATGCCCGAGCTCGAGCTCATCGCAAGCTTCATCGACAAGGAGCGTCAGAGCGGACGCGCGGCCGGTTCTGCAAACCCCCTGGAACTCCAGGCACCCGTCATACGTCTCGACGTGCATAAGGAGATGCAGACGAGCCCCGACAACGCCTGCGTCACGGAAGGATTCGTCATCGGAACGTTCCGCGACCGCACGCGCGTCCTGGCCTGCGAGATTCTGTGCGACGCCCTCATGGGCAGCAACGAGGCCCCGCTCAAGCGCGCGATTCTCGAATCGGACTTGGGCTGCGACGTGGACTGCTTCGTGTACGACGGCCTGCTGCAGCCGTATGTGGTCATCGAGCTGCGCGGCGCACGCCCCGGGGCGGCAGGCGAGCTCACCGAGCTGCTGAAGACCGAGTTTTCCCGCATGGCACGCGAGGGCGTGCCGCGCGCAGAGCTCTCGGCGGCACTCGACGCCGCCGACTTCAGCCTGCGCGAGCGTGACTCGGGCATGGCCGACGGCGTGGCGCTGGCCATCAACGCCATGTGCGGCTGGCTGTACGACGACGAGATGCCCTGCGATTACTTGCGCTACGAAGACTCGATGCGCACGCTGCGCGAGGGCCTCACCACGACGTTCTGGGAAGACACCGTGCGCGACATCTTTGTCGACACGAATCACCACGGCCGCTGCGAGCTTATCGCCCTCGAAGAAGATGAGCGCGAGGCGGAACAAGACCAGGCCGATACAGCCGAGCAGGTATCGCCCCAGCAACTCGACGATGTCGAGCGTGCGGCCAACGAGTTGCATCGCATCCAAGACGAGCCCGACTCCCCCGAGGCGCTTGCCACCCTGCCACGCCTGCACTTGTGCGATGTGGGGCAGGGCCCGGCGGAGACGCCCCTCGTTTTGGCCCAAGACACTCCGCTGCCGTGCGCCCATTACGACCTGGACACGCGCCGCATCGATTACACCTATCATTACTTCCCCCTCGACGACCTCGCCTGGGACGAGCTCTGCTATGTGACGCTTGCCTGCAGTCTGCTCGGCAAGATGGCCACAACCAGCCACAGCGCCGCAGAGCTTGACCTGCTTGTGGAGAGCCGCCTGGGACGCCTTGGGTTCTCCACCCATGTGACGCGCCGCGAGGACACGGGACAGCCCTGTGCCTGGCTTGTCGTGGGGGCCTGCGCCCTTTCGGAAAACGTCATCGACCTGGCCGAGCTGCCCGCGCATGTGTGGTCGCAAACCGTCTTTGATGACACCGAGCGCATCCGCACGGTCCTTACGCAGCAAAAGCTCGATGCCGAGCAGGCCTTTGCGAACTCCGGCCACTCATACGCCCTGGCACGCGCCATGAGCTACACCGATGACAAAAAGAGACTGGGCCAGCACTTTGGCGGAGTCGATTACTACCGTTTCGTCTGCGAGCTGCTCAAAGACTGGACGGAGGTTTCTCGCGACCTTCCGGCCAAACTCACCGATGTCTGCAAGCGCACGTTCAAGCGTGGGAACGACTATCACAGCTTCACCGGCCCCAAGTGCGACCTCGCCGCTTACTGGGACAAGGCGGGCACCTTTGGCCTGGAGGAAGCAAAGGCCCAGCAGACGCGCCTCGTCATTCCCCCCGCTGCGCTCGTCAACGAGGCATTCGTTGTTCCCACTGACGTGTGCTTCGTCTCCAAGGCCCTTTGCGGCCCCCTTTCTGGCAACACATTCTCCGGCGCATGGAACGTGGCGCAAAAAGCCATCAACTACGAGTATCTCTGGAACGAGATTCGCGTGAAGGGCGGCGCCTACGGCTGCGGCATCAAGCCTGACATCGACGGCGAGGTGGGCTTCTATACCTTCCGCGACCCCAATCTCGACGACTCTCTTGCTCGCATGGACGCCTGTGCCTCCTGGATTGAGAGCTACGAACCCACTGAGGAGGACTTGGAGGGCTACATCGTGAGCACCCTTGCGGCCCACGACTCTCCCAAAAAGCCCTACCAGGTGGCGCGCAGGCAAGACGGCCTTTACCTTGCCCGCCGTGACCCCCTCTGGAGAGAGCGTTTGCGCAACGAGGAACTCGCAACAACCCCGCAGGCGCTGCGCGACCTTGCCCAGGCCCTGCACGGCGTCGCCGAGCAAGGTCGCATCTGTGTCTTCGGCAGCCGCGACATCATCGCAAAGGCGTCTGCGGACCTCACAGTCGTGGACCTGATTTCCAAGCAGTAAATCGACCTCTTGTGGCTTTGACCCGCTTGAGGGCCACTGGGGGCAAGCCATGCTGCTATATTAGTTTTCTGACTTTTGACGTATTATTGGCCGATTCTTTACAAAGTTGGGGACCGATGGCACTCACCCTTTCCGCTTTCATCGAACAGGCTGCTACGTATCCTGTTCTGTGGCTCATCGTTGCACTCGTTATCGCCGTTACCGTCATCTCGGGCGCAACCGACGCACCCAATGCCATCGCAACCGCGGTTTCCACGCGGTGCCTGCGCCCCGGCACAGCCATCGCGCTCGCATCGGTCTTCAACTTCGTGGGCCTTCTCGGCATGACCTACATCTCCACTGCCGTGGCCCACACCATGTTCGGCATGGTCGATTTCTCGGGAAACACCCATGCGGCGCTTCTCGCCTTGGTGGCCGCCATGATAGGAGCCATCGTCTGGGGCGTGTTCTGTTGGCTCATGGGCATCCCGGCCTCGAAGTCCCACTCGCTTATCGCCGGCATCACAGGCGGCGCCATCGCACTCAACGGCTGGGCCGGCGTCGTTCCCAGTGAGTGGGCCAAGGTCATCTACGGCATGGTTTTCTCCCTGGGAGCCGGCTTCATCCTTGGCTGCCTGCTCATGAAGTTCATCAACTTTGCGTGTCGCAACGCCAACCGTCGCAGCGCAAACCGCTTCTTCATGGCCGTTCAGGATGTGTGTGCCGTGGCGCTCTCGTTCCTGCACGGTGCCCAGGACGGCCAGAAGTTCATGTCCATCGCCCTTCTGGGTATCGCGCTCTCCTTCGGTTCCTCTGAGCCGAGCGCCGACGGCTTCCCGCTATGGCTCATGATCGTGTGCTCGCTAGCCATCTCCCTGGGCACGGCCGTAGGCGGCAAGCGCATCATCAAGTCTGTTGCCATGGACATGGTCAAGCTTGAGGTTCCCCAGGGCGTTGCCGCGAGCCTCTCGACCAGCATTACCCTGCTTATCGCCTCGCTCACAGGCATGCCGGTTTCCACCTCGCACGCCAACACGTCTTCCATCATGGGCGTGGGCTTCATCAAGAACCCCCACAAGGTGAAGTGGGACATTGCCAAGCACATGGTCGTAGCCTGGGTGCTCACCTTCCCCTGCTGCGGTCTCATCGGCTTTGCCCTGGCCAAACTGTTCATGACTATCTTCTAGGTCCGCCATTCGATATCACGCGGCGCACCAACAAACACCAACGGGCCGGGCTTGCCTCATCGCATGCCCGGCCCGTCTTGTTTTCTGACGCTAAAAAGGGGCCCGGGATGAATCCCTGAGCCCCTTGTCAACCACTTGTTGCTACGACCGTGTTCTTACGCCAGGCCCTCAGCATTGAGAACCGTCGCGATGCGCTCCATGGCCTCCTTGCAGTCGGCCGTGCTACCGAAAGCGGAAAGACGGAAGTATCCCTCGCCAGCAGGACCAAAGCCAACGCCAGGCGTACCTACTACCTGGGCCTTCTCAAGCAGGAAGTCAAAGAAGTCCCAGGAGCTCATCTGATTGGGGCACTCGAGCCAGATATAGGGAGAGTTCTTGCCGCCGGTGTAGCGGATGCCGAGCTTGTCGAGACCCTCGGCAATCGTGCGGGCGTTGGAGAGGTAGATGTCCACCTGCTCGGCCGTTTCCTTCAGGCCCACAGGGGAAAGCGCCGTCTGGGCGGCACGCTGCACAATGTAAGGCACGCCATTGAACTTCGTGTTCTGGCGGCGGCGCCACAAAGCGTTGAGGTTACCGTCGGCAACCTCAAGATCGGTAGGAACGATGGTGAAGCCGCAACGCACGCCGGTGAAGCCGGCACGCTTGGAGAACGAAGAAATCTCAACCGCACACTTGCGCGAGCCTTCAATCTCAAAAATCGTATGCGGAACACCCGGCTCACGAATGAAGCTCTCATACGCGGAATCGAAAATGATGAGAGCCTTGTTTGCAAGCGCGTAATCGACCCATGCCTTGAGGCCGTCTGCGTCATAAGTGGCACCCGTGGGGTTGTTCGGCGAGCAAATGTAGATGACGTCGGCATGCACGTCGCTGTCGGGACGGGGAAGGAATCCACCCTCGACGTCGCTGCTGGCAAACAGGATATGGTTTGCCGCCATAACGTTGGTATCGACGTAAGCCGGATACACAGGGTCAGGAATGAGCACGTTCGAGCCGGGTTCGATGATATCGAGGAAGTTGCCCAGGTCGCTCTTGGCGCCGTCGGACACGAAGACCTCGTCGAGGCCGACCTCGACACCCAGGCCGTGATAGAAGTCCTTTACCGCCTGACGGACAAACTCATAGCCCTCGGCGTCGTCGCAGTACCCGCGGAACGTCTCGGCAACGCTCATCTCATCCACCGCTTTGTGCATGGCCTCAACGATGCAGGGGGCGAGGGGCAGCGTCACATCTCCGATACCGAGTCGAATAACACGCTCTTCGGGGTGAGCCTGCTTGTAGGCGGCAACCTTCTTTGCAACGGTGGAAAACAAATAGCTCTGCTCGAGCTTGCTAAACGACGGGTTGGTCTTCAAGGCATGTCTCCAATCTGGATGCATCGATGCATATCGAAAGCGATGATACGTTACCAAGGTTTCAAAACGTCGTCAGGATATTGAACGTCCCAAAACGTCAGGCCACAAGCCGGTGCACAGGGCCCGGCGGCAGAGCGATCACATGCAGCCAACGCCTGGCTTACCCACTCAACAGGCCTTCTTCCTAGGCCGACCTCCACAAGGGTTCCCACAACGGAGCGGACCATGGAGTGAAGGAACGCGTTGCCCACAATGTCAAAAACGAGCGTCTCTTCCCCAAGCACAACCTCAGGCTCAAAGAACGCCGACATCACATAACGACACGTCGGCTTGTCTATGGCGCTCTGGGCCTTGCAGAAGCTCTTGAAGTCATGTTCGCCAATCAGGCAGCGTGCCGCCTCGTTCATGGCATTGGCATCGAGCGCATGGGGCTGAGCGGTACGAATCCACCAGCTCCAGTTGGCACAAAAAAGCGGACCGACAGGGCCCGAACAGAGATGATACCGATATCGACGGGCACGGGCGTCAAATCGTGCAGAGAAGCCCGATGGGGCGCGATACAGCTCATACACGCGGATGTCCGGCGGAAGAACCGCTCCAAGCGAGCGCAGCAGGCGCTGGGAGGTGCGCTGCTCAAACTCCTCGGCTCCAAACGGCAGGCTCACGTATTGTGCGCGGGCATGAACCCCCGCATCCGTCCTGCCTGCACACGTCAGCTCAACATCGCGGCGCAGCACCGTGCGCAGCGCCTGTCGCAACTCGCCTGCCACCGTCTTGACATGAGGCTGCTTCTCCTGCTGCGCAAAACCAGCGTAGGAGGTCCCGTCGTAACCCACACGCAGCACGAGGGTCTCGTTGCCGCTATCCAAGGTCGTCTGGTTTTCCGCTTCCACGCAGAGACACTCCCCTTCTCAATCTCATTCGGACACGCGCCGTATCGGGTGGCGCACCAACAATGCGCGGCTAGCAGAAAACCGCCAAGCCAACGGCAGCCATCACACCCACACCAGCAACAAGCCAATCCAAGGCGCTCATGGCATGGGCATGCAACTCAACGCGGTTCACACCCGTAAAGCCTTTCACGCTCAATGAGAACGCGAAATCATCAGCATAGCGGAACATGGCGACGCATAGCGGCACCATAAGCGGGACATAGGAAAGAACCTTTCGCACCGGGTTGCGCGAAAGGCCAATAGCCGCACCGCGCGCGTTCTGTGCCATTCGGATTGTAGCGAGTTTCTCACACGCAAGAGGGATGCACCGCAGCGCGAGCCCCAACATAACCGCGATATCGCCAGCCGGAAAACCAACCTTGCCCAACGGCTTCAAAAGCCCCGTAAGGGCCTCGCTCATTTGAGCTGTCGTGCACGCGCACGTCAAGACAAGCGAGAAGACCACGATAGACATGAGGCGGGTGCAGGTAAACGCTCCTCGCGCGAGGCCCGTCCACGAGATGCCGGCGGCTCCCACAATCGCAACGTCACCCGTTCCATCAAATACAAGGGCGGCCGAGATGACAATCAGTGCGTAAAGCACCCCAAGCAAGGCAAGGCTGCGGCCAAGCAGGGCAAGGCTTCCGCCCAATCGCACATACAGAACCAGGGCCACAAGCCACAGAAGCGCCAAGGTCAAAGGGGATGAAACCGTCAGGGCGCAGACAGAAAAGGCGCACGTCAACACGAACCAAACTCGTGCATCGAGCGAGAAAGCAGCAAGGGCGGGCATGGGAGCAGGGGTTTTCTTGGCATCGGTGCCGCCTACGAATGTCGGATTGGCGGGACCGGCTTGTCCTTGCATAGATGCAGGAGTCGAGGCAGAAGGGACGGCGTCAACACGGCCTTCAGTTGTGGGGCACGTGTCTGTTTGCGCAATGGAAGGGGCTGACACAGAGGGGTCAGGGACGCGGAATTCCTTACGCATCGACGTTTTCCCTTTCAGCTGCATACATCGCCTGGATACGGCCGTTCTCAAGCACATATGCCTTCTCGGCAAGTCCAAAGAAGGCCTCAGGCTCATGAGTGACTGCCAGCACTCCCCTGCCCTGCTTCAAAAGGCATGCAAGGATTGCAAGGAGACTGTGTATACCGGCAGCGTCAAGCCCGACAGTCGGCTCGTCCAAGATAACGAATTGGGACTCCATCGCAAACACCCCGGCAAGAGCAACGCGTCTCTTTTGCCCGCCTGACAGACATTGAGGATTGAGAGCGCCAAACGACTCCACATCCAAGCCAACGTCGGCAAGTGCATGAGCCGCTACGCGCAAGGCATCGCGACGGCGCAGACCGCAGTTTTGAGGGCCAAAGGCAACATCGTCGATAACTCGAGCCCGAAAGAGCTGGTCTTCAACACGTTGGAAGGCAAGCCCAACGGAGCCGGGAGTGACGCAGTGCCCATCAAGTGTGGCATGGCCCGAGCAGGGCGCAAGCAAACCGGCGAGAATGCATGCAAGCGTTGTCTTGCCAGATCCTGAATCGCCCACGAGAAGGGTCAGTTGGGCCGGCTTGATTTCCAAGTCAATATCCCTCAGCGCAAACGAAGAGGCCGCATCGGAAGAAGCGCCCGACATGATGGATCCGGATTCTTTGACCTGTGGCACATATGAACACTGCTGTGCCCGGAGCAAAGAGGCGGCCTCACCCCTGGCTGAATTCTCACGACTCAAAGATGTCCAACCCGCATGAGTAAACCTGGTCTCGTAAGACAGGGACTCGCACGTGGCATAAGGCGTCGTCCGCAGTCCCGTCCTCTCAGAAAACCCTGGTTGCGCCAGAAACTCACCGGGGCTGCCCTGCCAAACGATGCGCCCCGCCTCGAGTGCAATCACAGAATCGAAGTCAGAAATCTCATCAAAACGGTGAGAGATTTGGATGAGCGAGGTTTGCGAATCGAAGCTTGCAAGAGCCTGCCGCACACAAGCGCGCGCGTTCGCATCAAGCATGCTGAACGGCTCATCAAGCAGAAGAACGCGGGGCTTCAACGCCAATGCCGCCGCAATGCACACTCGCTGCTTCTGCCCGCCAGACAACGTCGAAAGGCTTCGATACCGAAGATGTTCAATACCGCACGCCTCAAGCGCTTGTGTCACGCGTGCCCTGATATCGTCTGGCTGCATCGCCGTGTTGCAGAGAGCAAACGCGACTTCGTCTTCCACCGTTGAAGTGACGAAACTCGTATCGGGGTCTTGGCCCACATACGCAAAATCGAAACGAATGGCCGAGGATTTCACCTCAGCGTTTAAAGGGTCGTCATCGAAAGCAACCGAACCTTCCAGCAAGTCGATTGTCCCCAAAAGGGCACGCAGCAGCGTTGACTTTCCAGAACCGTTCGGACCGACAAGAGCAATCTTGCCCGCTTGCGGCACCTCAAAGTTCACGTTTGTTAGCTGAAAGGCAGATCCTGGACACGAGGTTATGGGCCTCGTGGTCAGGGACGCGACTCTCAATGCCATGAACGGCCCTTTCTAAACGAAAAAAGGAGGCCCATAAAGGACCTCCTTTCATGCAAGCATATGAAGAGTGAGAAGCGTTACGCTTACTCGGCCTTGGCCTCGGAGGCCTCCTCGGCGGGAGTCTCCTCGACGACCTCAGCAACGGTCTCCTCGGCGGCCACGGGGGCAACCTCGGCGACAGCAGCCTTCTCGGCCTTCTTCTTGGGCGTGCAGGGCTCGGTGACGAGCTCGATGATAACCATGGGGGCGTTGTCGCCCTTACGGGGCCCAAGCTTGATGATGCGGGAGAAACCGCAGGTGCGGTCGGCCCACATGCCCTGCTGAACCTTCTCGAAGACCTCGCGCACGATCTCCTTGTCGTTCAGCTTGGCGATGGCAAGACGACGGCTGTGGAGGTCGCCGCGCTTGGCCCACGTGATGATGCGATCGACGTCGCCGCGGATAGCCTTGGCGCGCGTCTCGGTGGTCTTGATGCGATCGTTAAGGAAGAGAGAGCAGACCAGGCTACGCTTCATAGCCTTGGTGTGGGAAGCATCAGTTCCCAGCTTCAGCCCGTGCTTCTTGTTGTGCCTCATGCTAGTGATCTCCCGATCCTACTGCTTCAGGCTCATGCCCATCGAGTCAAGCTTGTCCTTGACCTCTTCGATAGACTTGACGCCGAAGTTGCGAATGTTAAGAAGGTCGTTCTCGCTGAAATCGAGAAGCTGACGCACGGAGTGAATGCCGGCGCGCTTCAGGCAGTTGAACGAACGAACAGACAGGTCGAGGTCGTCGATGCGCTTGTCGAGCTCGACGTTGTCGACGGGTTCTTCCTGAGCAAAGATGGAAGTCTCCTCAGGAACGCTCTCCACCGTGGTAAGCGTGAGGAAAGCGTTGATATGCTGGTTGACGATGTTCGCAGCCTGCACGAGAGCCTCGGTGGGCGTGACAGCCCCGTTAGTCTCGACTTCAAGCACGAGCCTGTCGTAGTCGGTACGCTGACCAACGCGGCAGGGCTCAACGAACTTCGTGCAGCGACGAACCGGCGAGAACAGGCTGTCGACATGGATGATTCCGATGGAATCATCGCCACGGGCATTGGACTCGCCGGGGGCATAGCCACGGCCAGTACCGATACGCATGGACATCGTGAAATGAACGCCGTCCTCGAGGGTGGCAATCACATGCTCGGGATTGATGAGGTCGAACTCAGCGGGAACAAAGAAGTCCTCGCCAGTCACAACCGCAGGACCGTCGATGTCAACCGTGGCAGTTGCCTCGTCACCAATGTTGTTGGACTTGAAAACAAGACCCTTAACATTGAGAACGATGTCCGTCACGTCCTCGCGAACTCCGGCCAGGGACTGGAACTCGTGCTGCACGCCTTCGATGTGAATCGCCTCGACAGCAGCGCCGTCAAGCGACGACAGCAGAACGCGGCGAAGCGAGTTGCCCAGGGTGTCACCAAAACCACGCTCGAGCGGCTCAACCGTGAAGCGGGCAAAGGATTCACTGATTCCCTCGACGGTAACCTGAGGCCTGATGAACTCTGACATGTAGTACCTCCAGACTCGTAAGCCGCAAATTACTTCGAGTAAAGCTCGACGATGAGCTGCTCCTGGATGTCCATGTCGATCTGGTCACGAGAGGGGATGTTGAGAACAGTGCCCTGAAGCTTCTCGATGTCAAGCTCGAGCCAGCTGGGGACCTGACGGTTCTCAGCAGACACAAGGGCGCTCTTGATGACGAGCATGTCCTTGGCCTTGGGGGCAACAGCCACAACGTCGCCGGGCCTCACGCGATAGGAAGCGATGTCCACACGATGGCCATTCACGAAGATGTGGCCGTGGCTCACGGTCTGGCGAGCCTCCTTGCGGGTGCGGGCAAAGCCAAGACGGAAGACGACGTTGTCGAGACGGGACTCGAGCAGCGACATGAGGTTGCTGCCGGTGACGCCGTTCATGCGACGGGCCTTCTCGTAGTACATGTGGAACTGCTTCTCCAGAACGCCATAGATGAACTTGGCCTTCTGCTTCTCACGCAGCTGAATGCCGTACTCGCTGTCCTGACGACGACGACGCTTCTGCGGGTTGCGCTTGGACTCCTTGGTATAACCCATGACGATGGGGTCGATACCCAGGGACCTGCACCTCTTCAGTACAGGGGTCCTATCCACTGCCATATTGGTATTCCTTCCTTACTTACACGCGACGACGCTTGCGCGGACGGCAACCGTTGTGCGGAGTGGGGGTCTTGTCCTGAATGCTCGTAACCTCGAGGCCAGCAGCCTGGAGGGAACGAATGGCCGTCTCGCGACCCGAACCCGGGCCCTTGACGAAAACGGCGACCTTGCGCATACCGTGATCCTGAGCGGCCTTGGCGCAAGCCTCAGCAGCCATCTGAGCAGCGAAGGGAGTGGACTTACGAGATCCCTTGAAACCAACCGTACCAGCGGACTGCCAAGCGATGACATTGCCCTGGGGGTCGGTGATGGAGACGATCGTGTTGTTGAACGAGCTCTTGATGTGAGCCTGGCCAACAGCGATGTTCTTGCGGTCGGCTCGCCTCACGCGAGTCTTAACAGCCTTCTTGTTGGATGCCATTGTAGCTTAGCCCCTCTTCTTCGCACCGATTTGACGACGGGGACCCTTGCGGGTACGAGCGTTGGTGTGGGTGCGCTGACCACGGACAGGCAGACCCTTACGGTGACGCAGGCCACGGTAGCAGCCGATGTCCATAAGGCGCTTGATG
Source organism: uncultured Coriobacteriales bacterium (assembly GCA_902464015.1). Taxonomy (GTDB): domain Bacteria; phylum Actinomycetota; class Coriobacteriia; order Coriobacteriales; family UMGS124; genus UMGS124. Next base: position 49,556 of record CABQHM010000001.1, read on the forward strand.
TTCTGGGAAGTCTCGCGACGAAGATCGCCCTCGACGAGGTACTTGCCATCGATAGCGTCACGAAGCTTCGTGACCTCATCCTCGGTCAGGTCCTTGACACGAGTCGCGGGGTCAACGCCAGTCTCGGCGCACAGCTTGGTGGCGGTGGTACGGCCGATGCCGTAGATGTAAGTCAGGCCGATCTCGACGCGCTTCTCACGCGGCAGGTCGACGCCAAAAATACGGGCCATTCGCTCTCTCCTCTCTTAGCCCTGGCGCTGCTTGTGGCGCGGGTTCTCACACACGACAAGAATCTTGCCATGGCGACGGACAATCTTGCACTTGTCGCAAATCTTCTTGACCGAAGGACGTACCTTCATTGCCTTTTCCTTTCGGTTGAACTAACACTCTATATCTTCGTCCAGCCGCAGACGTTGGTGCCGAAACGCATACGAAATCTTACTTCCTGCGTGGATACATTTCCACCCGTCGGAAGCAAGTCAGAACAGTGTAACGACCAAAAAACCCGGTTCGTTACTTATAACGATAGGTAATGCGACCGCGAGTCAGGTCATACGGAGAAAGCTCAATGACAACCTTGTCGCCAGGCAGGATTCGAATATAGTGCATACGAATCTTGCCAGAGATATGAGCCAGTACAGTGTGACCGTTCTCCAGCTCAACCTTGAACATAGCATTCGGAAGCGGCTCTACGACCGTTCCCTCAAGCTCGATTGCATCTTCGCGCTTGCTCACGTTACTCCACTTTCCCTCGAACCGCATACAGCGATGTATCATACACTAGACAAGACGCCAAGTGTAGTGATTCACAAAAGATACGAGACGACAACACACTATCTAACAAGACGCGTTACGTCCACAATCAACATCGAGAGGATCGAATCCCTCTTCCGCAGTTGTGATAACCGGTCCGTCCTTGGTAATTGCCACCGTATTCTCGAAATGCGCGGCCATGCTTCCGTCATTGGTCACAACGGTCCAGTCATTGCTCAGCGTATGTACATGGCGGCGACCCATCGTGATCATCGGCTCGATAGCGAGAACCATACCGACCTCGAGCTTAATACCGAACCCGCGGTGGCCATAATTGGGAACATTGGGCTCTTCGTGCATCTTGCGCCCGATGCCATGACCCACATACTCGCGAATCACACCATAGCCATGCTTTTGAGCATGAGACTGAACGGCATAGCCGATATCGCCAAGGTGATTGCCGGGAACAGCCTGCTCGATTGCGAGAGCCAAGCAATCGCGCGTAACTTCGAGCAATGCTTTGCGATCGTCAGAGATGTGGCCGACAGCAAACGTCCAAGCGTTGTCGCCGACCCATCCGTTGACCGTAGCTCCCGTATCAATAGAGATGATGTCACCCTCGCACAGAATGCGATCGCGAGAGGGAATGCCGTGAACTACCTCGTCGTTGATTGAGGCACAGATGGTGCCCGGGAAACCACCGTAGCCTTTAAAGCCAGGCACTCCCCCATGCATGCGAATGAAGTCCTCGCAGAACTTGTCGAGTTCCCAGGTAGAGACGCCCGGGCGAACCATCTCACCTGTCAGGCGCAAAGCCTCTTTGGAAAGGGCTCCGCAAACCTTGAGGCCCTCGATATCTTGGGGAGACTTGAGCTTAATCATTGACGATAGCAGCCTTCACGTCAGCGAAAACCTCGTCGACGGGACGATTTCCGTCAATCTCAACCAGAACACCGGCGCCGGCGTAGTAGTTCACAAGGGGCGCGGTGGAGGTGTGGTAGACATTGAGGCGGTTCTTGATGGTCTCAGGGTTATCGTCGGCACGCTGGTACATCTCGCCAGAGCACTGCGGGCACGTCGCGTCAGCAGCAGTTCCGGTATAACCGCATGCGCGGCACACGCGGCGAGAAGACAGGCGATTGATGATTACCTCATCGGGAACCTCAATCGCAATGGCAGCGTCAATACGACGACCGTCAGCAGAAAGCACGCTATCGAGAGCTGCGGCCTGGGTAGTCGTACGGGGGAAGCCGTCGAGAATGAAGCCCTTCTCACAGTCCTCCTGGTTCAGGCGCTCCTGCATAAGGTCGATGATGAGCTCATCAGGCACAAGGGCGCCGGCATCCATATAGCTCTTGGCCTTGAGACCCAGGCGCGTGCCCTCCTTGACGGCAGCGCGAAGGATGTCGCCCGTGGAGATGTGAGGAAGGCCGAACTCATCGATGATGAACTGAGACTGAGTGCCCTTACCTGCACCGGGAGCACCAAGCAACACGAGATTCATGAGAGCCTCCTTTGAAAAAAATGGGCGGGCAAAGTGCCCGCCCATAAGGGTAAACGACAGATGGCTTACTTAAAGAAGCCGCCGTAGTCGTGCATCTTGAGCTGGCTTTCAACCTTGCTCATTGTATCAAGCGCAACGCCAACCATAATCAGAATCGAAGTACCACCAAATGCCTGAATGAGCGTGTTGTTCGTGAAGAAGAACAAGATGCTCGGCACCACCGCGATAAGAGCGATGAAGATGGCACCAGGAAGTGTGATGCGATTGAGCACGTCCTTAATGTAACGAGCGGTCGCAGCACCAGGGCGAACACCAGGAATGAAGCCACCCTGCTTTCGAAGGTTGTCAGCCGTGTCCTCGGGATTGAACACCATCGCCGTGTAGAAGTACGCGAAGAAGATGATCAGAGCGAAGGACAACAGCCAGTTAAGCCAACCAGCCGACACCGCATTAGAGAAAACCTGGATCCATTCCACATTGGGGAAGAAAACAGCAAGCTGCGCCGGTATGTAGAGAAGCGAAGAAGCAAAGATGATCGGAATTACGCCCGCGGTGTTGACCTTGATGGGCAGATAGGTGGTCTGGCCACCCATCATCCTTCGACCGACAACACGCTTGGCGTACTGAATCGGAATCCTGCGCTGTCCCCTCTCGATAAAGATAATCGGCGGGATAACAGCAACGATAACGATAACCACGAGAATCGTGATGAGTGCGCCGTACGAGTTGTACTCGACAGAAGAGAAGATTGCCTGGGGCAGGCGCGACATGATGTTGGCAAAGATGATGAGCGACATACCGTTGCCCACGCCGTACTGAGTGATGAGCTCACCCAGCCACATGATGAGAACGGAACCGACGACAAAACCAAAGACAATCATCACGTCGAGCAGTGCTTCAGGCATACCCATGCCAGCGAAGCTAATGCCATAGGACGGGCTCTTGAATAAGAGCAAGTAACCGATGGCGTTAATCAGTGACAGAACAATCGTAAGATAACGAGTGTACTGCGTAATCTTACGCTGGCCGGTCTCACCCTCCTTCGCAAGCTCGCGAAGCGAGGGAATCACCGCCTGCATCATCTGGAGGATGATGGAGGCGGTGATGTAGGGCATGATACCGAGGGAGAACAACGAAACATACGACAAAGCACCGCCTGCAAACAGGTTGAGCAATGCCATCGTGTTCGCCATGCCACCATTGGCATCTTCGAACTGGCTAACCAAATCCCCAAATGGAATACCGGGAAGAGGAATGTACGAACCGATGCGGTACAGCACGATGATTCCCAAGGTGATGAGAATCTTCTTCCTCAGTTCAGGCTCCCGGAACGCATTGAGGATGGCAGTTAGCACGGACGCTCTACCGTCCCTCCAGCGGCCTCAATCTTGGCCTGGGCGGAGGCGGAAACCTTGTCAACCTTAACGGTCAGCTTCTTGGTGATGTCGCCATCGCCGAGAACCTTGACAAGGGTCGTGGACTTCTTGATGACGTTCTTGGCGACGAGGGCATCGGAATCGACGACATCGCCATCGTTGAACAGTGCATCAAGACGAGCGAGGTTCACAGGGAAGTACTCAACACGCGTGGGGTTCCTGAAGCCAGGGAGCTTAGGAAGACGCATGGCGAGCTTCATCTGGCCACCCTCGAAGCCCGGGCCCTTGCCGCCGCCGGAGCGGGACTTCTGGCCCTTCTGGCCACGGCCAGCGGTCGTTCCGCCGTAACCGGAGTTACCGCGGCCGACGCGCTTGCGGTCCTTGCGCGAACCAGGCGCAGGATAAAGATCGTTAAGCTGCATGATGACTCCTAAATCTCCTCGACCGTGACGAGGTGACGAACCTTGAGGATCATACCGCGCACGGAGGGGCTGTCGGCGAACTCGACGACGTTGTTGATGCGGCGAAGGCCCAGGGAACGCATGGTGTCGCGCTGATCCTGAGGATAGCCGATGGTGCTCTTAACCTGCGTGATGCGCAGGGTCTTGGTCTGCTCAGCCATTCTTAGGCCTCCTTGCCGACGAACATCTGGGCAACGGAGATGCCACGGCGGGCAGCAGCGGCCTCGTTGCTCTCAAGACGGGAGAAGCCCTCAGCGGCAGCCTTGAGGATGTTCATGGCGTTGCTGGTGCCGAGAGACTTGCCGAGGATGTTCTTGATGCCGGCGAGCTCGCAAAGGGCGCGAACAGGGCCGCCGGCGATGATGCCGGTACCAGGAACAGCGGGCTTCAGAACGACGCGGCCAGCGCCGAAGTGGCCCTCAACCTCGTGAGGAATGGTGCCATCCTCAGTAACGGGGACGTAGAACATGTTCTTCTTGGCGTCCTCGATGCCCTTCTGGATAGCCAGCGGCACCTCAGCGGACTTGCCCATGCCCACGCCGACGTTGCCCTTGCCGTCACCAACGACGACGAGAGCGGACAGGGACATGCGGCGACCGCCCTTGACGGTCTTGGAAACACGGTTGATGAAAACGACGCGCTCCTGCAGCTCGGGCTGAGCGGTCTCATTCTGGCGATTACGCGGCATTCGTACTCCTCCTAGAAGACCAGGCCGGCGCTACGGGCACCGTCGGCGAGGGCGGCCACGCGACCATGATAGAGGTTGCCACCGCGGTCAAAAGAAACCGTGGTGATGCCAGCCTCGATGGCGCGCTTACCAACAAGCTCGCCCACGAAGGTGGCAGCTTCCTTGTTGGAGCCGATCTTGCCGGTCGCCTTGAACTCAGCGTCGAGGGTCGAAGCGCTCACCAGAGTCTTGCCGGCGACGTCATCGATGACCTGAGCGTAGATGTTGGCGTTGGAACGGGTGACGCACAGACGCGGGCGGGCGGGAGTGCCCGAGATCTTGCCGCGAACCGCGCGATGGCGACGAGCGAGACGCTCCTGCTTCGCCTTGTGCTTGTTCATGCTAAGTCTCCTCGCATACGACCGAGAGAAAGCCTCGGTGCTACTTTACTACTTCGAGGCCTTACCGAGCTTACGACGGACAACCTCGCCGTCGTAGCGGATGCCCTTGCCCTTGTAAGGCTCGGGCGGACGCAGGAAGCGGATATCGGCCGCGACCTGGCCAACACGCTGGTTGTCAATGCCCTTGACAATGATGTGCGTGTTGTCCGGAACCTCAAAGCTGATGCCCTCTTCGGGCTCAACAATGACGGGGTGGGAGAAGCCCAGGGAAAGGTCGAGGTTCTTGCCCTTGAGGGCAACACGGTAGCCGACGCCCTGGAGCTCGAGCTTCTTGGAGAAGCCCTCAGAAACGCCAACAATCATGTTGTGCAGAAGGGTGCGGGTGAGACCGTGCATGGCACGGCAGGTGCGCGAATCATCGGGACGGGTAACGATAATCTCGTTGCCCTCCTGCTCGATGGTCAGCAGCTCGTAGAAAGACTTCTTGAGTTCGCCCTTGGGGCCCTTAACAGCGACATCGTTGCCGTTAATGGTCACTTCAACGCCGGCAGGGACCGGGATGGGCTTCTTACCGATACGGGACACGGTGGTTGCTCCTTTCCAGCAGTCCGTTACCAAACGTAGGCGATGACTTCGCCGCCGACGCCAAGCTTGCGAGCGTCACGGTCGGTCATAACACCCTTGGACGTAGAGATGATAGCGATGCCCAGGCCGCCGATGACGCGGGGAAGATCATCCTTGCCCACGAAGATGCGCAGGCCGGGCTTGGAAATACGACGGATGCCGCGGATAACCTTGGCGCGACGCTCGCCGTACTTGAGGGTGATGACAAGGTCGTCATGGGGAGTACCGGCCTCGACGACGTAGTCGGCGATGTAGCCCTCCTCCTTCATAACGCGAGCGATCTCGAGCAGCTTCTTGCTGGAAGGCATCGAGACCGTGGCCTTGTTCGCAGAGTTCGCGTTACGAATACGCGTAAGCATATCTGCGATCGGGTCACTCAGGTTCATTAGGTTCCTCCTATAGTTCTGGATGAGACTGTCCAGAGGTTCGCTTCCGCCCATAGCGGTCGCGCCTATCAGAACAGATCCCCGGCGCTAAACTACCAGCTAGCCTTTTTGACACCAGGGAGTTCGCCATTGCTAGCAAGCTCACGGAAGCAGACACGGCACAGACCGAACTTGCGGTAGTAGGCGCGGGGACGCCCGCAACGCATGCAACGGTTGTGCTGACGAGTCGAAAACTTCGGCTCACGCTCAGCTGCGGCGATCATCGATTTCTTAGCCACTCTTCCTCCTCTACAACACTCGTTTTCTATGCAACGCTATTTGAAACAAAGGCGGAAAGCCTTTACTTCACAAAGGGGAAACCCAGCGCGCGCATGAGGCTCTCGGCCTCAGCGTCGGTGGTGGCGCTGGTCACGAACGTGATGTCCATGCCGCGGACACGGTCGATCTTGTCGAACGGAATCTCGGGGAAGATCTGCTGCTCCTTGACACCCATGGAGTAGTTGCCGTTGCCGTCGAAGGACTTGGTGGACAGGCCACGGAAGTCGCGGATACGGGGGATGTCGATGGAGACAAGACGATCGAAGAACTCCCACATGCGGTCGCCGCGCAGGGTGACCTTAGCGCCGATGGGCATGCCCTCGCGCAGGTGGAAGGAAGCGATGGACTTGCGGGCGCGGGCAATCATCGGCTGCTGGCCGGTGATGGTGCGCAGGTCAGCGACAGCGCCGTCGATAGCCTTGGAGTCGGTAGCAGCCTCGCCGACGCCCATGTTGACGACGATCTTCTCGAGACGGGGGATAAGGTGCACGTTGCTGTACTGGTACTTCTCCTGAAGCTCAGGACGAACCTTCTCGAAGTAGGCAGTCTTCAGACGAGGCGTGTAATCCATGAACGAACTCTCCTCTTACGGGGTTTTAAGCGCCGGGAACGCCCGACGCCTCCCAGAACCACTCTGGGAGCCAAGCAATAGATAATAATAGCCCCGCCTGGATATGTCCAGACGGGGCTAAAGATTCCACGACTTGTCTAGATTGTCGTGAAGAAATTAGAACTCAGCGCCGCACTTCTTGCAAATACGGATCTTGTTGCCCTCGGCGCTCTGGCCGCCGTGACCAACACGCGTGGGCTTGCCGCACTTGGGGCAAATGAGCTGCACGCGGGACACGTTGATAGCGGCCTCCTTGGTGACAATGCCACCACGGGGGTTCTGCTGGGTGGGACGGACGGACTTCTTGACAAGGGCGACACCCTTGACAACGACCTTGCCGTCGGAAGGAAGGGCGCGAATGATCTCGCCAGTCTTGCCGGCATCCTTGCCGTTAAGAACCTTGACGGTATCGCCCTTGCGAACGGTGAGCTTTGCCATTTCTTCCACTTCTCCTTACAGGGTCTCGGGAGCCAGGGAAGCGATCTTCAAATACTTGCGATCGCGCAGCTCGCGGGCCACGGGGCCAAAGACACGGGTGCCCTTGGGGTTACCGTTGGCGTCAATCAGAACAGCGGCGTTGTCGTCGAAGCGGATGTAGCTACCGTCCTTACGACGAATCTCCTTCTTGGTGCGCACGACAACGCAGCGCACGACGGAACCCTTCTTAACGTTACCGTTAGGCAGGGCCTCCTGGACAGCGCAAATGATGACGTCGCCCACACCGGCGTAACGACGCTTGGAACCACCAATAACCTTGATGCACTTCAGCTTGCGTGCACCGGAGTTATCAGCGACCTTGAGAACGGTCTCTGCTTGAATCATCGCATCCTCCGAATGATGCTCTCAGGTGATAGAGGTAGGCCCGCACCGTGCGGCTTACATACCACAGGAAAAGCCTGCGCGCGTCATTTGGCGCGCGCAGGCGCATAAAGAAACTTACTTCGCGCGCTCGACGATCTCAAGCAGGCGCCAACGCTTGGTCGCAGACAGCGGACGAGTCTCCATGATACGGATGGTGTCGCCGACGTTGCACTCGTTGTTCTCGTCATGGACGTGGAACTTCTTCGAGCTGGTGACCATCTTGCCGTACTTGGGGTGACGCTTGCGCTCAGTGGTGGTCACGACGACGGACTTGTCGCCCATGATGGAAGTGACGACACCCTGGCGAACCTTGCGGCGGTTGCGCTCCTCAGCCATTGTTACTCCTGGTTCTTCTGGGCAGCGATCTCACGGGCACGAATCTCGGTGAGGATGCGTGCAACATCCTTCTTCACATTCGTGACGCGGGCCGTGTTGTCAAGCTGGCTGGTGGCCATTTGAAAACGGAGGTTGAACAGCTCGGCACGGCACTCCTTCAGCTTCTCCTGAAGCTGCTTGTCGTCGAGCTCCCTGATCTCTGCGGGCTTCATTAGTTGGTCTCCTTCGCGTCAGACTCGGCACGGGTGATGACCTTGGTCTTGATGGGCAGCTTGTGGGCAGCCAGACGCAGGGCCTCCATAGCAATGGCCTCATCGACACCGTTGATTTCGAACATTACGCGGCCGGGCTTAACGACGGCTACCCAACCCTCGGGGTTACCCTTGCCCTTACCCATGCGGGTCTCAGCCGGCTTCTTGGTGATCGGCTTGTCGGGGAAGATGGTAATCCACACGCGGCCGCCACGCTTCATGTAACGGGTCATAGCGACACGAGCGGCCTCGATCTGGCGGTTCGTAATCCAGTGAGCCTCCTGGGCAACCAGACCATACTCACCGAAGTTGAGCTTGGTCCAGCCCTTGGACTTGCCCTTCATGGAACCGCGCATCACCTTACGGTGAGCGATTCGCTTAGGTGCGAGCATCTAACTACCTCCTACCTTCGTTGCGGCCGCCACGACGCTGGCGAGGAGCGCCCTCAAGGGCAGGGTTGGGTGCAGGCTGGCCGGGAAGCTTCTCGCCCAGGTAGATCCAAACCTTCACGCCGCAAGAGCCCATGATGGTGTGGGCAGTGGCGGTGCCATAGTCAATCTTGGCGCGCAGGGTATGCAGCGGCACGCGACCCTCGCGGTACCACTCGCGACGACCCATCTCGGCGCCGCCCAGACGGCCGGAGCACTGGATACGAATACCCTTGGCGCCGGACTTACGGGCAGACTGAACGGCCTTGCGCATGGCGCGACGGAAAGCGACGCGCTGCTCGAGCTGCTCAGCGATGCTCTGAGCCACGAGGGTGGCGTCGAGCTCGGGGCGCTTGACCTCGATGACCTCAACGCTGAGGTCGCCGCCGGTCTTGCCGGAGACCTTCTCGATCTCCTTGCGAAGGGTCTCGATCTCGGTGCCCTTCTTGCCGATGACGATGCCAGGACGGGCGGTGAAGATGATGACCTTCACCTTGTCGCCGGCGCGCTCGATCTCAACGCGAGAAAGAGCGGCGTCCTTCAGGCGAGCGGTGAGGAACTTGCGGATAGCAAGATCGCTCTTCAGCGTCTCCTTGTAATCCTTGTCAGAAAACCAACGGGAGCGCCAGTTCTCGGTGGTGCCGAGACGGAAGCCAATAGGATGTACCTTCTGACCCATAAGACTTACGCCTCCTTCGGTGCGACGACGACGGTGATGTGGCTGGTGCGCTTGTTGATGCGAGCGGCAGAGCCCTTAGCGCGGCAACGAATGCGCTTCATCGTGGGGCCTTCGTCAACAAAGGTGGTCTTAACAACAAGGTTGTCGGCGCGCATGCCGTAGTTGTGCTCGGCGTTAGCGACGGCGCTGTTCAGAACCTTAGCCACGGTCTCGGCAGCAGAGCGCTCCGAGAAAGCCAGAATAGTGCGTGCCTCGGCGATGCCCTTGCCACGAATCTGGTCAACGATAACGCGGACCTTACGAGGAGAGATCCTCACGTAGCGGGCGATAGCCCTGGCTTCCATAACGTTCTTCTCTTCGCTCATTACCTCTTGCCCTTATCTGCCGAGTGGCCCTTGAAGGTACGAGTAGGTGCGAACTCGCCCAGCTTATGACCAACCATGGACTCAGTGACATACACAGGCACGTGCTTGCGGCCGTCGTGGACCGCGATGGTGTGCCCAACCATCTCAGGGAAAATCGTAGAGGCGCGAGACCAGGTCTTCACGACCGTCTTATCGCCAGACTCGTTCATCGCAATGATGCGGCCGAGGAGGCGAGGCTCTACGAACGGGCCCTTCTTCAGGCTTCTGCTCATTTACGTATCTCCTTCTCGGGTTACTTCTTGCGACGGCGGATGATCATGTGGTTGGAACGCTTCTTGCGAGCGCGCGTCTTGTAACCCTTGCTAGGCGTGCCCCAAGGCGAAACAGAGGCGCGACCAGAGGTGTGGTTCTTGCCCTCGCCGCCGCCGTGGGGGTGGTCAACGGGGTTCATGACAGTACCGCGGACGGTAGGACGGATGCCGCGCAGGCGGTTACGACCGGCCTTACCAATGCGGATGTTGGCGTGCTCAGCGTTGCCAACCTCACCGATGGTGGCACGGCAGGTGAGAAGCACGCGACGCATCTCGCTGGAGGGCATGCGCAGGATGGCATACTTGCCCTCCTTGCCCATCAGCTGGATGGACGTACCGGCGGAACGGGCGATTGCGGCACCCTTGCCGGGCTGGAACTCGACAGCGTGGATAACGGTACCCACGGGGATGTCGGCGAGCTGCAGGCAGTTGCCGGGCTTAATGTCAGCACCAGTGCCGCTCATGACGACGTCGCCAACCTTCAGGCCCTTGGGCTGGAGGATGTAGGACTTCTTGCCGTCAGCGTAGTTGATGAGGGCGATACGAGCGCTGCGGTTCGGATCGTACTCGATCGTAGCAACCTTGGCGGGCACGCCGTCGTGGTTGCGCTTGAAGTCGATGACACGATACATGCGCTTGGCGCCGCCGCCCTGATGGCGCATGGACAGATGACCACTGTTGTTGCGGCCGCCGTGCTTCTTGATAGGCTCAAGAAGGGGCTTGTAAGGCTTGTTCGTCGTGATCTCAGCGAAGTCCGAGACCGACGTGAAGCGCCTACCAGCCGAAGTAGGCTTGTACTGCTTAACTCCCATTTAAACTCCTCTCGTCCGATTGCCAACAGGCGCATGGGAGTGAGGCTGAGCCTCCGCCTGTGACCCCGGACAACCACGGCTCCGGGTGTATCCATACAACACCCGAATACAACATAAAGCCCGAGGATCTAGGTCCTCGGGCTAGAAAACCAAAAGGGTATTCTACGCCTGAGCGCCGAAAATCTCGATGGAATCGCCCTCAGCGACAGTAACTACAGCCTTTTTCCACGTACGGGTGTAGCCAGCCTGAGCACGGACGCGCTTGGGCTTCGGCTTGACCCACAGGGTGTTGACGCGAGTAACCTTGACACCAAAGATGTCCTGGATGGCGCGACGAATCATAGGCTTGTCAGCGCGACGGTCAACCTCGAACGTGTACTTGTTGAGCTCCATCTTGTCGAAGGCAGCCTCGGACACGACCGGGCGAATGATGATGGAATGCGGATCGTAAACAGACATTAGGCGAGCTCCTCACCAAGACGGGTGGCAACGGGCTGGGCCAGCACCAGAGCGTTGTTGTCGAGCATGAAATACGTATCGATCTCATGGTCGAAGAGAACGGTAACCTTGGGAAGGTTACGGAAAGAAAGGGCGGTCTCGATGTCGTCCTCGGTGAGCACGACGGTGACGCGCTTGCCATCCAGGCCAAGAGCCTTGATGCAGGCAACAGCGTCCTTGGTCTTGGGGTTGGCGAAATCGAACTTGTCGACAACGACCAGCTCGTTGTCAGCGACCTTAGCGGAAAGGGCACTGCGCATGGCGAGCTTGATCTCCTTCTTGTTCATGCGGAAGGAGTGGTCGCGAGGAGTCGGGCCGAAGACGACGCCGCCGCCACGCCACTGGGGAGCACGAATCGAACCCTGACGGGCACGGCCGGTGCCCTTCTGACGCCACGGCTTGCGGCCGCCGCCACTGACCTCGGAACGGCCCTTGGTGTCATGGGTGCCAGCGCGATCAGCAGCCATGAGGTAACGCACGCACTGGTGCATCACGGGCACATTGGGGGCGATGCCGTACACGGCCTCGCTGAGCTCGAGCTCGGCGACCTTCTCGCCGGCGATGTTCTTGACATCAATCGTAGACATTGTCTATCTCCTTAAGCCTTTGGGCTACTTCGACGGGGCCCGTTAGGCCATGCGGACGATGACGAAGCCGTTCTTGGCACCGGGCACGGCACCGCGAACGATAATCAGGTTCTGCTCTTCGTCAACGCGGACAACCTGGAGGTTGCGAACGGTAACACGCTCGTCACCCATGTGACCAGGCATGCGAACGCCCTTGAAGATGCGAGAAGGCTGGGAGCACTGACCCACCGAACCCGGGGCACGATAGTTGTGCGAACCATGGGTCTTGCGGCCGGCGTCGAAGTTGTGACGACGGATGGTGCCCTGGAAGCCCTTACCCTTGGAACGGCCGATAACATCGACCTTTGCAACCTGGGCAAAGTCGGCAACGGTCACGAGCTCGCCGCAGGAGTGAGCCTCGCCCTCGGGAACGCGAACCTCGCGAAGGTAACGGGTGGGCTTCACGCCAGCCTTGTCGAAATGGCCACGCATGGGCTTGTTGACATGCTTGTCCTTGATGTCGCCCCAGCCAATCTGAACAGCGCTGTAGCCATCGGACTCGACAGTCTTGACCTGCGTGACAGCGCAGGGGCCAGCCTGGATGACGGTCACAGGAACGACTTCATCATTCTCGTTCCAGACCTGCGTCATCCCGATCTTGCGACCAAGAATCGTGTTGATCATGATCTTCCTTACCTCGGGCGGTCTTAGGACAAAATACCCGGCCCTTCCGGGCATACCTAGAGGACCGCAAACGTAAAGCCATGCATAAAAAAGCACAGCCCTCTAAGATTATCTCAGAGGGCTGTGCATTACAACTCGTTAACGAAATCTCTAAAGCTTGATCTCGATATCCACACCGGAGGGAAGGTTGAGACGCATAAGCGAGTCAACGGTGGAAGGCGTGGGCTCAACGATGTCAATGAGACGCTTGTGGGTACGCATCTCGAACTGCTCGCGGCTGTCCTTGTTCACGTGAGGCGAACGAATGACGGTGTAGAGGTTGCGCTCGGTGGGCAGCGGGATGGGGCCGGAAACCTTGGCACCAGTCTGCAGCGCGGTGTCTACAATGAGCTTGGAGGACTGATCCACGATCTCGTGGTCAAAACCCTTCAGGCGAATCCTGATCTTCTGAGAAGCCAACTCGATACCTCCAAAAATCAAGGGTAAGGCATTTAGCCGAGCGCCGCAGCGCTCCCCTTCTCTGCTGAAATTGCTTTACGCCTTGGCGTTCTTGCTGGAAACCTCGTCAGCGATGTTCTTGGGAACAGGCTCGTAGGCGCTGAACTGCATGGTGTAGGTGGCGCGACCCTGGGTAGCGCTGCGCAGGTCGGTAGCGTAACCGAACATCTCGCCCAGCGGCACCTTGGCATTGATGACCTTGGCGTTCTTGCGGTCCTCCATGCCCTCGATCTTGCCGCGACGGGAGGACAGGTTGCCCATGACGTCGCCCATGTACTGCTCGGGGGTAACGACCTCGACAGACATGACAGGCTCGAGCAGAACGGGGTTGGAGCGGCGCAGGGCTTCCTTGATGGCCATGGAGCCGGCAACCTTGAAGGCAGCCTCAGAGGAGTCGACCTCGTGGTAAGAACCGTCGATGAGCTCGACCTTGATGTCCTCGGTGGGGAAGCCAGCAATAACACCGTTGCCGAGAGCCTCCTGGATGCCCTTATCAACCGAGGGGATGAACTCCTTGGGGATGACGCCGCCGACGATCTTGTTCTCGAAGACGTAGCCGGAGCCAGCAGGCAGGGGCTCCATGTTGATCACGCAGTGACCGTACTGGCCGTGGCCACCGGTCTGACGAACAAACTTGCCCTCGACGTTCTGGACAGCCTTGCCAGCGGTCTCGCGGTAGGCAACCTGGGGCTTGCCCACGTTGGCCTCGACCTTGAACTCGCGGAGCAGACGGTCGACAATGATTTCGAGGTGCAGCTCGCCCATGCCGGCGATGATGGTCTGGCCAGTCTCAGGGTTGGTGGACACCTTGAAGGTCGGGTCCTCCTCAGCGAGCTTCAGAAGACCCATCTCAAGCTTGGTCTGCTCGTCCTTCGACTTCGGCTCAACGGCGATGTCGATAACGGGCTCGGGGAAGACCATGGACTCGAGGATGACGGGGGCCTTCTCGTCGCAGAGGGTGTCGCCCGTGGTGGTGTTCTTGAGGCCGACGACGGCGACGATGTCGCCAGCGGCGCAGGAATCACGGTCAACACGGTCGTTGGCGTTCATCTCAAGGATGCGGCCGATACGCTCGCGGTTGTCCTTGCAAGAGTTGAGGGCATACGAGCCGCTCTCCAGCTTACCGGAGTAGATGCGCAGGTAGGTAAGCTTGCCGACGAAGGGATCGGTCATAATCTTGAAGGCAAGGGCGCTGAAGGGCTCCTTGGAGTCGGCCTTGCGCTCGGTCTCCTCGTCAGAGCCGGGAACGGTACCCTTGATGGCGGGAATGTCGAGCGGGCTGGGGAGGTAATCGACAACAGCGTCGAGCAGCTCCTGGACACCCTTGTTCTTGTAGGAAGAACCGACGAGAACGGGGTGCAGCTTGCAGGCGATGGTGCCCTTGCGGATGGCAGCCTTGAGCTCCTCGACGGGAATCTCCTCCTCCATGAGGATCTTCTCCATGAGCTCGTCGTCGAAGTTGGCGGCCTCGTCAAGCAGCTCCTGGCGCTTGATCTGGGCAATCTCGGCGAACTCAGCGGGAATCTCGGCCATAGGCTCGGGGTAGGTCATGCCCTTGTCGTCAGCCTTGAAGTCCCAAGCGACCATGGTGACCAGGTCGATGAGGCCCCAGAAGTGGTCCTCCTCGCCCATGGGCACCTGAATGGCGACAGCCGGGGCGTCGAGACGCTCATGCATGGTCTCGATGGCGGCCCAGAAGTCGGCACCGGTGCGGTCGTACTTGTTCATGTAGGCGATACGCGGGACGCCGTAGGTCTCAGCCTGACGCCAAACGGTCTCAGACTGGGGCTGAACACCGGAGACGGAGTCGAAAACGGCGACAGCGCCGTCGAGAACGCGCAGAGAACGCTCGACCTCGGCCGTGAAGTCCACGTGGCCGGGGGTGTCGATGATCTGAATGCGGTAGTCCTCGCCGTCCTTCTTCCACGTGCAGGTGGTGGCAGCGGAGGTAATGGTTACGCCGCGCTCCTGCTCCTGGACCATCCAGTCCATCTTGGCAGCACCCTCGTGGACCTCACCGATCTTGTGGGTCTTGCCGGTGTAGTACAGGATGCGCTCGGTCGTGGTGGTCTTGCCTGCGTCGATGTGGGCCATGATGCCGACGTTGCGAGTGTCGGCAAGCAGGTTCTTTTTGGCCATGCTGTAATCTCCTTAGATGAAGCCGTTAAGGGGAAGTTCGAATGTGCAACACTTACGCGATGCACGACAGGCAACTTACCAGCGGTAGTGCGAGAAGGCGCGGTTGGCCTCGGCCATCTTGTAGGTGTCCTCGCGCTTCTTGACAGCGCCGCCGACGCCGTTGGAGGCGTCGAGAATCTCGTTGGCCAGACGCTCGACCATCGTCTTCTCCTTGCGGTCGCGGGCAAACTTCACGAGCCAGCGCAGACCAACGGCCGTGGCGCGACGGGAGTTGACCTCCATGGGGACCTGATAGGTAGCGCCACCGACGCGCTTGGCCTTGGTCTCCAGCGTGGGCTTCACGTTGTCCATGGCCTTGCGGAAGGTAGCAATGGGCTCAGAGCCGGTCTTCTCGGCAACGAGCTCGAGAGCGCCGTAGACAATGCGCTCAGCGGTGGACTTCTTGCCGTCGAGCATGATCTTGTTGATCAGCTGCGTGACAAGACGGTTGTTGTAAACAGCGTCAGGCGCAACCTCACGACGGACAGCAGCATTACGACGAGACATTCAAACTCCTCATGTTCAGTGCAGGCTCAAGGCCTAATGGGCGTTAAAGAAAGGCAGCTTACTTCGGGCGCTTGGCACCGTAGCGGGAGCGGCCCTGCTTGCGGTTGGCAACAGCAGCGCAGTCGTAAGCGCCACGGATGACCTTGTAACGCACACCAGGCAGGTCGCGGACGCGGCCGCCGCGCACGAGCACGATGGAGTGCTCCTGGAGGTTGTGGCCCTCACCGGGGATGTAAGCGGTGGTCTCGATGCCGTTAACGAGACGAACACGGCAGACCTTACGAAGAGCCGAGTTAGGCTTCTTGGGGCTGGTGGTGTAAACACGGGTGCAGACGCCGCGCTTCTGAGGGTTACCCTTCAGGGCTGCGTTCTTGGACTTGGAGGCAACCTTGGTGCGCCCCTGGCGTACAAGCTGGTTAATGGTAGGCAAAGCTCTCGCTCCTTCAGAACTCGTCTTGGAAATGTCGGGCCGGGACGCGGCCCGGACACGAGGAGGTAGATTATTATCCCTCCTCTTGATTGTCAAAATGCCACGGAGCCGGGCGTATCCATCCCGGAGCACTTCTCCGCAGCTAAACGGGCTGTTTGTCTTTGCAACGTAAAACAAACTTCCCGGAGTTTTCACAAATGGGGCCCGCCAGATTACGGCGGGCCCCACAGTTCAACGCAACCGAAGCCGAGCGTTACTCGGAATCGTCAAGCAGCAGGGCGTCCAGCGCGCTCATGTCGTCGTCGACAGACTCGTCATCGGAGTCATCGTCGGAGGAGGCGTGGTCATGGCCCAGGTTGAGCAGCTCATCGAGCGACTCGAAGTTCTCGCTGAGGACCTCAGAAGAGGAACCGGTGTTGGAGGCAGGCGCAGAACCGATCATCTCGTCATCGTAATGATGCGACGTGGGAAGCGCCGAACCAAGCAGGATGTCGTCGCCGTCGGGCGAGAAGACCATCTCGAGCAGCTGCGAGATGTCCTCGTCGTCGGCGCAAGAATCGTCGGGCTCGAGGATGTAGAGCAGGTCGCGGGCCTCAAGGCCGTCACGCAGCTCCTCGATAGCCTTCGCGCCGATGCCGTCGATGCGCAGCAGCTCGTCCTCGGTCTTGCCGATAAGGTCGCCGACCGTCTCGATGCCGACCTCGGAGAACTTGTTCGTCCAACGCTGCGACACGCCCAGATCGTCGTAGAGGTAGAGCTTGGCATCCTCCGCCGACAGGGTGCGGCCATTGTGCTGGTACACGCCCGAACCCGCACCGTAGCCGTTGCGACCGCCGACCCACTCGGGCTGACGGGGCATACGAGCCTCGATCTCGCGAAGCTGCTCGGGTGCCCACTCAGGAAGCGTCTCGGCATTGCGGGCAGAGCCCTCGATGACGCGACCGTTGTAGGTGAGCGGCACGTTGCGGTAAGCCATAAGGCCGGTACCCGCAGGAATGCGCTTGCCGATAATGACGTTGGCCTTCAGATCGTTGAGGTTGTCCTCGCGACCCTCGATAGCGGCCTTCGTCAGAACCTCAGCCGTACGTTCGAACGAAGCGCTTGCCAGCCAGGAGTCCGACGCCATGGAAGCGCGGGCGATACCCAGGATGACAGGCTGAGCTTTGGGCGGGTTCTTGCCCTCGAGAGCAAGCTCGGAAACGACACCCTCGAACTCGTGACGGTCGACGTACTCGTTGAGCAGGTAGTTGGAGTCGCCCGTGTCGGTGACGCGCACGCGACGCAACATCTGCCTAGCGATGACCTCGATGTGCTTCTCGTTGATCTCGACGCCCTGACCCGTGTAGACGTCCTTAATCGTCTTCACGAAGCGGTGCATCGTGGTCGCGGTGTCAGTCAGCGAGCGAAGCTGCTTGAAGTCGGTGAAGCCCTTCGTGAGAGCGTCGCCGGCGCGCACCTCCTGGCCCGAGACGAGGCCCTCGGTCATGTCGCGCTCGGAAACGCGGGTCTCGAAGCACTCCTGGGTCTGGGGGTTGACAACACGCATGACAACCTCACCGTTGTCGGGCGTGATGCTCAGAACACCGGAGACGGTGGACAGGAGAGCCTCGCGGCCACCGACGATCTTGGAGTTCTTGACCGAGACGATGTTGAAGGCGCGGGAGACGAAGGGCAGGCCCTGCGTAATGTCTTCCTCGCCAGCAACGCCGCCGGAGTGAATGGTACGCATCGTAAGCTGCGTACCAGGCTCGCCGATCGACTGAGCGGCAATGGCGCCAACAGCCGTACCGATGTTGACCGGACGACGGTTGGAGAGGTCCCAGCCGTAGCACTTCTGGCACACGCCGTGCTGGCAGGCGCAAGCAACGACGGAGCGAAGCATGACCTTGGTGAGACCCGCATCGGCCAGGCTGCGAAGGCTGGGGCGATCGGCGCTCGTATCGGGAAGGTTCTCGACGCTGGCAATGTAGCTGTCCTTGTTGGCCAGCACCTCGCCGGTAGCGGGGTCGATGATGACCTCGGCAACGCAACGACCGATGAGGTCGCTCTCCAGACCCTTCTCGTTGAACAGCGAGTACTCGACGAACTCGGTGGTACCGCAGTCCTGGACGCGGATGATAACGTCCTGGGCAACGTCGATGAGACGACGCGTCAGGTAACCGGAGTCGGAGGTGTGCGACGCCGTGTCGACGAGGCCCTTGCGGGCGCCGTAGGTCGACAGGAAGTACTCGAGCGTGGAGAGGCCCTCGCGGAAGTTGGACTTAATGGGCAGCTCCAGCGAGTCGGGACCGACGACCTTGAGGTCGCGCGGATCGGTGTCGGGCGACATCGGGCGCTTCGTGTTCAACATCTTCTTGGTGTTAACGTCGGACATAAGGCCGCGCATACCAGCGAGCTGACGGAGCTGCGTAATGGAGCCTCGAGCACCAGAGTCTGCCATCATGAAGATGGGGTTCTCGCGGGTAAAGCCCTTCTCCATCTCCTTGGCAACGTCCTTGGCGGCAACGTTCCACACGTCGATAACCGCGCGACGACGTTCGTCCATCGTGATCAGGCCCTCCTCGGCCTGCTCATCGATCTCGACGACAGCAGCGTCGGAAGCGGCGAGGATCTCGGCCTTTGCCTCACGCGGGATGACGGCGTCCCACACCGAAATGGTGAGGCCGGCGCGAGTGGCGTAGTGGAAGCCGACAGACTTGAGACCGTCGAGGACGATCTCGACCTGCGACATGGGGTACTTGTCGCAGCAGTCGTTGACCAGCAGGCCCACGTCTTTCTTCTTCATCTGGAAGTTGACGAAGGGGTAGGAGTCGGGAAGCACCGCGTTGAGGATGATGCGGCCCACGGTGGTCGTGATGCGCGTGCCAGCCTTGTGAGCCTCAGGGGCGTCAGCATGGTTGAACTTGTCCCACACGACAGTGTCGCGGGACAGGCGAACCACGATGGGGTCGTTGAGGGCAAGACCCGCGCGAGCCTGGTAGGCGTTCTCGGCATCAGCGAAGTTGCTGTACTCGGGAAGGTGGGCACCCTCGTCGATCTCGTCCATCGTCGTGACATAGTACATACCGATGATCATGTCCTGCGAGGGGACAGTGAGCACCTTGCCGGAAGCAGGCGAACGCAGGTTGTTGGCCGACAGCATCAGGATGCGGGCCTCGGCCTGGGCCTCGGGGCTCAGCGGCACGTGGACCGACATCTGGTCGCCGTCGAAGTCGGCGTTGAAGGGCGCGCACACGAGCGGGTGCAGGTGGATTGCCTTACCCTCGATGAGGACGGGCTCGAACGCCTGAATGGACAGACGGTGCAGGGTAGGTGCACGGTTGAGCAGCACGAGGCGATCGGTGATGACCTCCTCGAGCACGTCCCACACGAAGGACTGGCCACGGTCGATGGCACGCTTGGCGGCCTTGATGTTCTCGGCGCGAGCAGTCTCGACGAGGCGCTTCATGACGAACGGCTTGAACAGCTCGAGCGCCATGGCCTTGGGCAGGCCGCACTGGTGCAGCTTGAGCTGGGGGTCGACGACGATGACCGAACGGCCGGAGTAGTCGACGCGCTTGCCGAGCAGGTTCTGGCGGAAGCGGCCCTGCTTGCCCTTGAGGGCCTCGGCGAGCGACTTGAGCGGGCGACCGCCACGGCCAGAGACCGGGCGACCACGACGGCCGTTGTCGAACAGGGCGTCCACGGACTCCTGGAGCATGCGCTTCTCGTTGTTCACGATGATCGCAGGGGCGTCCAGGTCGAGCAGGCGCTTGAGTCGGTTGTTACGGTTGATCACGCGACGGTACAGGTCGTTGAGGTCGGACGCGGCGAAGCGGCCGCCGTCGAGCTGGACCATCGGGCGCAGATCGGGCGGAATGACCGGGATGACGTCCAGGATCATGTTCGCGGGGCTGTTGCCGCCCTTCAGGAAGGCGTCAACGACCTCAAGGCGCTTGACGGCCTTCTCGCGCTTCTGCTTCTGGGAATCCTCGTCGGCGATGATGGCCTTGAGCTTCTCGGCCTCGGAGGGGAGGTCGATGGCAGCGAGCAGGTCGCGGACGGCCTCGGCACCCATGCCACCCTTGAAGTACATGGAGTAGTAACGGGTCATCTCGCGGAACAGCGGCTCATCGGAGATGAGGTCGCGCTCGGTGAGCTTCATGAAGGCGTTGAAGGCGTCCGTGCGGAGCTGCTTCTCGTCCTTGCACTCTTCCTCGATGTCGACGATGCCAGAGGCGATCTCCTCGGGGGTCAGCGGCTCCTCGTCGGAGAACTCGTCAAAGTTCTCGGGGTCGCCCTGCTCCTTGAGGGACTCGATCTGGCGGGCGCACTCGGCATCGATCTCTTCCAGATCGGCGGCGAGCTCCTCGCGCAGGTCGTCGGCGTCGGCCTCGCGGGCCTCGTAGTCAACCTCGGTGATGATGTAGCTGGCAAAGTACAGAACCTTCTCGAGGTCCTTGGACTTGATGTCGAGCATACGGCTCATCGGGAAGCTCGTGGGGCTCTTGAAGTACCAGATGTGGGACACGGGAGCGGCGAGCTCGATGTGGCCCATGCGGTCGCGACGCACCTTGGCCGAGGTGACCTCGACGCCGCAGCGCTCGCAGACGATGCCCTTAAAGCGGATGCCCTTGTACTTGCCGCAGGAGCACTCCCAGTCCTTGGCGGGACCGAAGATCTTCTCGCAGAACAGGCCGTCCTTCTCGGGCTTGAGGGTACGGTAATTGATGGTCTCCGGCTTCTTGACCTCACCGTGCGACCAGGAACGGATCTGGTCGGCGGAGGCAAGGGAGATCTTTACCGAGTCAAAATCAGTAGCTTCGAAATCTGCCACAGTCAACTACTCCTTATCAGTGGTCGTGGCGGCGACAGCCTCGGGTGCCTCGGCGGTCTCGGCATCCTCGGCCTCGACGTCGGCGTCAACGCCGGCGAGCGCAGCCAGGTCGTCGAGAGCAGAGGTCTCCTCGGCGGTCACAGGGGCGGAGGCGTCCTCGTCGGCATCGTGCATGGGCTCGATGTCCAGTGCGAGGGAGCGGATCTCCTTGACGAGAACCTTGAAGGACTCGGGGATACCCGGGACCGGGACGTTCTCGCCCTTGACGATGGACTCGTAGGTCTTGACGCGGCCCACGGTATCGTCGGACTTGACGGTCAGGATCTCCTGCAGGACGTTGGAAGCACCGTAAGCGTACAGTGCCCAAACTTCCATCTCGCCGAAGCGCTGGCCGCCGAACTGGGCCTTGCCGCCCAGAGGCTGCTGGGTAACCAGGCTGTAAGGGCCAGTCGAACGGGCGTGGATCTTGTCGTCGACCATGTGGCCGAGCTTGAGGATGTAGGACGTACCCACGGTAATGGGCTCGCGGAACTCCTCGCCGGTACGGCCGTCGAACAGACGGGTCTTGCCGCGCTCGTCAAGCTGGGTGACGAACTCGGGGCGCATGTGATCGCCAAAGGCAGCGGTGGCCTTGTTGAGCATGTTCTTGTTGGCACGACGGATGACCTCGGCGATCTCGTCCTCCTTGGCGCCGTCGAAGACGGGCGTGGCGGTGAAGAACGGACCGGGGACGTACTTGTCGGAGTCGGCCTGCTCGGTATCCCAACCGCAGGCAGCAGCCCAGCCAAGGTGGCACTCGAGCAGCTGGCCGACGTTCATACGCGAAGGAACGCCCAGCGGGTCGAGGATGACGTCGACGGGCGTACCGTCGGCCATGTAGGGCATGTCCTCAACGGGAAGGATGCGCGAAATAACACCCTTGTTGCCGTGGCGACCGGCGATCTTGTCGCCCTGCTGGATCTTACGGCGCTGGGCGACGTAGACACGCACCAGCTCGTTGACACCGGGCGGAAGCTCGTCGCCGTTCTCGCGGCTGAAACGGACGACGTCGATGACGCGGCCGTAGGCGCCGTGAGGCATCTTCAGCGACGTGTCGCGCACGTCGTGGGCCTTGGCGCCGAAGATGGCGCGCAGCAGGCGCTCCTCGGCGGTAAGGGCACTCTCGCCCTTGGGCGTGACCTTGCCGACCAGAATGTCACCGGCAGTAACCTCAGCACCGATGCGGATGATGCCGTCGGCGTCGAGGTTGGCAGTCATGTCCTCGCCAAGGTTGGGGATCTCGCGGGTGATTTCCTCGGGACCAAGCTTGGTGTCGCGGGCGTCGATCTCGTGCTTGGAGATGTTGATCGTCGTCATAAGGTCCTGCTGGACGACGCGCTCCGAGACGATGATAGCGTCCTCGTAGTTGTAGCCTTCCCAGGGCATGTAAGCCACGGTGAGGTTCTGGCCAAGCGCGAGCTCACCCTTATCGGTGGAAGGACCGTCGGCGAGCACGTCGCCCTTGTGGACCTCCTGGCCGGTGTAGACGAGGGGCTTGTGGTTGATGCAGGTGCTCTGGTTGGAGCGCTGGAACTTGGGCAGCTTGTAGGTCTGAACCGTGCCATCGTTGGCGCGGATGCGGACCTGCATGGCATCGGCGTACTCAACGACACCGTCCTTCTTGGCGCGCAGGATGTCGCCAGAGTCGACGGCAGCGCGAAGCTCCATGCCGGTGCCGACGTAGGGGGCAGCCGGACGGATGAGCGGCACAGCCTGGCGCTGCATGTTTGCGCCCATGAGCGTACGCTTGGCGTCGTCGTGCTCGAGGAACGGGATGAGCGTCGCGGCGATGGAGATCATCTGGCGCGGCGAGACGTCCATGTAGTCGACCTCGGACACTGCAACCTCGGCGGGAGTACCGAAGTCGCCGTAGAAGTCCTTGGTACGGGCAATGATGTGCGTAGCAGGCTTGACCTCGCCCGTGATGGGATCGACGGTGATGAACTCACGCGTGTTCTCATCGAAACGCTCGGCCGCCTGAGCGATAACATGGCTCTCTTCCTCGTCGGCGGTCATGTAGTCGATCTCATCGGTGACCTTGCCATCGACAACACGGCGGTACGGAACCTCGATGAAGCCGAACTTGTTGACACGCGAGAAAATGGCCAGAGAGCCGATAAGGCCGATGTTGGGGCCTTCGGGAGTCTCGATGGGGCACATACGCGAGTAGTGCGAGTTGTGAACGTCGCGGGCCTCGGTGGGGACGTTCGTACGACGGCTGGAGCCGGTCTTGTGACCAGCAACGCCGCCCGGGCCCAGGGCAGACAGACGACGCTTGTGCGTGAGGCCTGCAAGGGGGTTGTTCTGGTCCATGAACTGGGACAGCTGGCTGGAACCGAAGAACTCCTTGATGGAGGCCACGATGGGGCGGATGTTGATCAGCGACTGGGGCGTGATCTCATCGACCTCCTGGGAGGCCATACGCTCGCGCACAACGCGCTCCATGCGGGACAGGCCCACGCGGAACTGGTTGCCGATAAGCTCGCCGACGGTACGCACACGGCGGTTGCCGAAGTGGTCGCGTTCGTCGACGACGTAGCCCTCAAGACCGTCGTGGAGGTTGATGAGGTAGCGCAAGGCGGCGATGATGTCCTCAGGCGTCAGAACGTAGACGTCGGAGTCGACGTTGAGGCCGAGCTTCTTGTTGAGCTTGTAGCGACCCACCGAAGCGAGGTCGTAACGCTGCTGGTTGAAGAAGAGGCCGTCGAGCAAAGCCTTGGCCGAGTCAAGCGTAGGCGGCTCGCCAGGGCGCTGCTTCTTGTAGAGCTCCACAAGAGCGTCCTCGCGGGTGGTGGTGGTGTCACGCGCAAGGGTGCGCTGCACCATGGGGCAATCGCCGAGCAACTCGATGATCTCCTCGTTAGTCTGAGCGATACCCAGAGCACGGAGGAACATCGAAGCGGGCTGTTTGCGCTTGCGGTCGATGCTCACGACGATGGTGCCGCGCTTGTCAGTCTCGAACTCGAGCCAGGCACCGCGCGTGGGGATGAACTGCACGCGATAGATCAGCTTATTGGCGTCAATCTCGCGGAAGTAGTACACACCGGGCGAGCGGACGAGCTGCGAAACCACAACACGCTCCGTGCCGTTGATGATGAACGTGCCGCGATCGGTCATGAGCGGGAAATCGCCCATGAACACGACCTGCTCCTTCATCTCACCGGTCTCACGGTTCGTAAAGCGAACCTCGGTCAGCAGCGGGGCCTGATAGCTGATGTCCTTGGCCTTGCACTCCTCAACGGTGTGCTTGGGGTCGCCGAACTCATGAGCGCCAAACGTGACCTCAAGGGTCTTCGTGGCGTTCTCAATGGGCGAGACATCCTTGAATGCCTCGTCGAGTCCAGTGGACATAAACCTGTTGAACGATTCCTTCTGCACGGAGATCAGGTTGGGGAGCTCCATGACAGGCGGGATGCTTCCGAAGCTGATCCTCTCACGGTACGAACCCGTGGGATTGGGTGCGATTTCGAGATTAGCCACTCGGCGATGCCTCCTTCGAGTAGAGAAATGGCATATTACGCGCAACCCTTTATTGTAAAGCAAAATTTCTTGTATGCAAAACCTCAGAATTCACGTACACCAAGACCCCTCATATGTGGTATAGGGCCCGCATACAAAAGGGCCATCCGAACATGATCGGGCAGCCCTCCCCCCCCATCGCAAACAAAAAAAGGCGGAGCCCGGTAACCCGGACCCCGCCTTGAACGCTTGTGATAAGTAGGTTAAGACTACTTAACGGAAGCGGTAGCACCAGCCTCTTCGAGCTTGGCCTTGGCCTCGTCGGCCTTGTCCTTGTTGACGCCCTCGAGAAGAGCCTTGGGGCAACCGTCGACGACCTCCTTGGCCTCCTTGAGGCCCAGGCCCGTGAGCTCACGGACAACCTTGATGACGGCGATCTTGTTGGCGCCGAAGGACTCGAGGACCACGTCAAACTCGGTCTTCTCCTCCTCAGCGTCAGCGCCGGCGCCAGCAACAGCGGCAACGGCAACGGGGGCAGCGGAGACGCCGAAGACGTCCTCGAGCTCGTGAACGAGCTCAGAAAGCTCAATCGCCGTCATGCCCTTAAGGGTCTCGACGATCTCTTCCTTGGTGACAGCCATTGTAAAACTCCTTCTAATGCTATGCCGCATATGCGACAGGCGATTTAAAAAGCTCGCGGATCAAGCAGCTCTTAGGCAGCCTGCTCCTTCTGCTCGCGGATAAGGTCGATAACGCGAGCAATCTGGGACATGGGGTTGAGCATGGTGGCCAGGATCGTGCCGAGCAGCTGCTCGCGACCGGGCAGGTCGGCGATAGCGTTGGCAGTAGCCTCGTCACACACAGCACCATCGACGAGACCGCACTTGATCACGACGGACTTGTTCTCCTTAGCGAAGTCCTTGATGACCTTACCGGCGCTTGCGGGATCCTTCTCGAAGAAGACGTATGCATTGGTACCGGTGAGCAGCTCGCCCATGTCGGGATTGGACGAATCAACCAGAGCACGGTTCACAAGGTTGTTCTTGTAAACAGAGCACTTGGCGCCGTTGGCGCGAAGGTTCTTACGCAGAGTGCTGAAGGCCTTCACGGTCAGGCCGCGGTAATCGATGACGAAGAAACCGGCGTTGGCGCCGAGGTCCTCGGTGATTGCAGCAACCTGGTCAATCTTTTTCTGAGTGGGCATATCGTTGCACCTCCTTTCCTCGTGCGCGACCAGCCGGAAAGCTTGTGGCAGGCCGCATTCACAAGGAAATGAAAACGGCCCCCCATGCCGCAAAGACACAGGAGGCCGTAAGGTACAAACCTTTGACCACCTAGGCAGGAGGGTTGCCCCATTATGTCCTTAAGGACACCGGCCGTCTTTGGCAGCGGATCGCATCACGTTGATGTGCTTGCGTTTGCAAGCTGGTATATTTAAGCACAAAAAAGACCCCCCTGCCATGAGAATTGGCAGAGGGGTCCAAGCAACACCGTTTGAGCACAAGCCTACTCGGCAGCGGCATCCATGAAGTTGCGCACCACAGCGGGATCGACCTTGATGCCAGGGCCCATGGTCGAGGTGATGGTGACAGACTTGACGTAACGGCCCTTGGCAGTGGAGGGCTTGACGCGGAGGATCTCAGTCATGAGCGCGCCATAGTTCTCCACGAGCTTCTCGAGCTCGAAGGAAGCCTTGCCCATGGGGATGTGGCAGATGCCGTAACGGTCAGCACGGTACTCGACGCGACCGGCCTTGAGCTCGGAGACCATCTTGGCGACGTCCATGGTCACGGTGCCCAGCTTGGGGTTGGGCATAAGGCCACGGGGACCAAGGATCTTACCGATGCGGCCAACCTTGGCCATCATGTTCGGGGTGGCGATGGCGGCGTCGAAGTTGATCTCGCCCTTCTGGATAGCAGCGACGAGCTCGTCGGAGCCGATGACGTCGGCGCCAGCGGCCTCAGCCTCGCGGGCCTTGTCGCCCTCAGCGAAGACAGCGACGCGGACGGTCTTGCCGGTGCCGTGAGGCAGGGCGATGGAACCACGGATGTTCTGGTCGGCCTTGCGGGGATCGATGCCGAGGCGGAAGTGAACCTCGATGGACTCGTCGAACTTGGCGCTAGCGGTCTCCTTGACCAGCTTGGCGGCCTCAACGGGCGCGTAAAGCTTGGTGGAGTCGATCTTGGCGGCCTGCTCGTTGTAACGCTTGCCGTGCTTAGGCATGGTGTTTCCTTTCGTGGTTGTGTCGGGTCCCTCTTGGGGCTCTCCCACTAACGGCGCAATGCCGTAGGTTCAGGTTTACTCGGCGACGGTGACGCCCATGGAACGAGCGGTGCCGGCGATGATGCTCATGGCAGCCTCAATGCTGTTGGCGTTGAGGTCGGGCATCTTGGTCTCAGCAATCTGACGCAGCTGATCCTGCGTGAGCTGAGCAACCTTGTCAGCCTGGGGACGGGCAGAACCGGACTTGATGCCGCAAGCCTGCTTGATCAGGACGGCTGCCGGCGGGGTCTTCGTGATGAACTCGAAGCTCTTGTCCTCGAACACCGTGATCTCGACAGGGATAATCGTGCCAGCCTTGTCGGAGGTGCGGGCGTTGAACTCCTTGCAGAACGCCATGATGTTGACGCCCTTGGAGCCCAGAGCGGGGCCGACGGGAGGCGCAGGGTTAGCGGCGCCGGCCGGAATCTGGAGCTTGATGAAACCAGTTACCTTCTTCTTGGGGGCCATATGAGATCCTCTTTCATATATGACTCGAACCAATGATACATATCTCATGAGCATGCCCCATCAATGATGAGGATACGCTCGCTGGGATCAACCTAGTTGATGGAGGCGATCTGATCGAAGCTAAGCTCGACCGGAGTCTCGCGACCGAAGATTGTAACGCTAACGCGCACCTTCCCGGCCTCAGGATTGACCTCCGTCACGATACCGTCGAAATCGGCCAGAGGGCCAGACTTAACCTTGACGGTCTGCCCCACCTCGACGTCGACAGAGGTGTGACGAACAGGTGTGCCAGCCTCGTCACGGTGCATGATGGAGTTGAACTCATCACGCGTAAGAGGCACGGGCTTGTTGTTATCCGCGCCCACAAAGCCGGTGACACCGGGAGTGTTGCGCACAATGGACCAGGTGTGGTCGTTCATCTCCATGCGCACAAGAACGTAGCTAGGGAGAACCTTGGACTCCTTGACGCTACGCTGGCCGCCCTCCTTGACCTCGGTGACCTCCTCAGTAGGGATCTCGATGTCAACGATGGACTTGGTGAGGCCGTTCATCTCAACACGGTGCTGCAGGTCGGCCTTGACCTTGTTCTCGTAGCCAGAGTACGTGTGGACGACATACCAACGCTTAGCCATTACTTACCTCAATCCCTGGTAGGCGTAGAGCACAGGAACAATGACTGCGTCTACTACAGCGATAAGGACGCCAAAGAACACAAGCATGCCCAGAACGGCACCGGTGTACTTGACGAGCTCGCTCTTAGTGGGCCACGTCACGCGCTTGATCTCGGACTTGACGCCCTTGAAATAGGTGCGAGCACGCTCAACCAGGCCAGGCTTCTTGGAGTCGGCCTTCTTGGCGTCCTTCTTCTTTGTCTCGGCGGCAGCGGCCTTCTTGCCCTCGCCAGAGACGTTCTTGGAATTGCTCGATGCCATAAGGTAGTCCTTAATCACCGTGAAGCAAATACTATAGACATAAAAAGACTCGCCCACCTTGCGATGGACGAGTCGCTAAAAGACTGGCAGGCCAGGAGGGACTCGAACCCCCAACAAACGGTTTTGGAGACCGCCGCTCTACCATTGGAGCTACTGGCCTAGAACGTTACGACTCGCCGAATCCTAACGAGTCTCGCGATGGAGCGTGTGGTGACGGCACCAAGGGCAATACTTCTTGAACTCCACGCGATCGGGAGTAATAGCCTTGTTCTTGGTCATAGTATAGTTGCGGCGCTTGCATTCGGTGCAAGCGAGGGTAACCATAGTACGCATTCGATCCTCCTGAAAAACAAGCCCCATCCGTGGAGCGCGATAAATAACTTTACTCTCTGTGCCACTGTATGTCAACGGACAATTTCGAGCCTACAATTTCGCCATGATTCGCAGTGACGAAAAGCTGGTCTCAGCGATCATTCGAGGACATGCAGGGACACAGAAACAGAAAAGAGCCCGACACCTTTCGATGCCGGGCTCCAGCAAGGCATAAAAGCGAGACTACTCGATAATGGTAGAAACGCGGCCCGAACCAACGGTGTGGCCACCCTCGCGGATAGCGAAGCGCAGGCCCTCCTCCATGGCGATCGGGTGGATGAGGTCGCCCTCGATGGTGATGTGGTCACCAGGCATAGCCATCTCGGTGCCCTCGGGAAGCTTGACCGTACCGGTAACATCGGTGGTACGGAAGTAGAACTGAGGACGATAACCATCGAAGAACGGGGTGTGACGGCCGCCCTCCTCCTTGGTCAGAACGTAGATCTCACCGGTGAACTTGGTGTGCGGGGTAACCGAACCGGGCTTGCAGAGAACCTGGCCGCGCTCGATGTCCTCGCGCTTGATGCCGCGGAGCAGCAGACCGACGTTGTCGCCAGCCTCGCAGAAGTCCATGGACTTACGGAACATCTCGATACCGGTAACGACGGTGTTCTGGGTATCCTTGATGCCGACGATCTCGACGGGCTCGTTGAGCTTGAGCTCACCGCGCTCGACACGGCCGGTAGCAACGGTACCACGGCCGGAGATGGTCATAACGTCCTCAACGGCCATCAGGAACGGGAGGTCGTTGTTACGAGCAGGCGTCGGGATGTACTCGTCGACAGCGTTCATGAGCTCGCGAATGGCGTCCATCCACTTGGCGTCGCCCTCGAGAGCGCCCAGAGCGGAACCACGGATGACGGGGATGTCGTCGCCGGGGAAATCGTACTCGGAGAGGAGCTCACGGGTCTCCATCTCGACGAGGTCGATGAGCTCGTCATCGTCGACCATGTCGCACTTGTTCAGGAAGACGACGATGTAGGGCACGCCGACCTGACGGGCGAGAAGGATGTGCTCGCGGGTCTGGGCCATGGGGCCGTCGGTGGCGGCGATGACCAGGATGGCACCGTCCATCTGAGCAGCGCCGGAAATCATGTTCTTGACGTAGTCGGCGTGGCCCGGGCAGTCAACGTGGGCGTAGTGACGGGAAGCCGTCTCGTACTCGACGTGAGCGACGGAGATGGTGATGCCACGCTCGCGCTCCTCGGGAGCCTTGTCGATGTTCTCGAAGGCGGTGAAGTCGGCCTTGCAGCCCTCGGTCTCAGAGAGAACCTTGGTGATGGCGGCAGTCAGCGTGGTCTTGCCGTGGTCAACGTGACCGATGGTACCAATGTTCACGTGGGGCTTGGAACGAACAAACTTTTCCTTGGCCATTGTTCCTCCTCGTAGGAAAATTTCTTCCGGCTGGCTGACCGGTAATACCCTTATATATGCCTGCGGCGCGATAAACGCGCCGCATTAAGCATCATAATGGTAGCGGTGACTGGATTCGAACCAGTGACAACACGGGTATGAACCGTGCGCTCTAACCAGCTGAGCTACACCGCCGTATGTGGTGCTGCGAAAGGAAGAAGAAGAATGGAGCCTGCCACCGGATTTGAACCGGTGACCTCCACATTACCAATGTGGTGCTCTACCAACTGAGCTAGACAGGCATGGTGGGCGCTCTAGGATTCGAACCTAGGTAGGCATAGCCAACGGGTTTACAGCCCGTCCCCATTAACCACTCGGGCAAACGCCCATTCTTTGTTCTTCTTTTCTCAGGAACCTCTGCTTGCTCGCGTTGGGTTGGTGCGTTCAAGCAAGTGGGAATATTACGCGCCTCCACGCTGCCTGTCAACGGGGAATTTGGAAGAACTTGAAGTTCATAAGTCCTTCACAACCGTTGGAGGAAGACGTGGTGCCGGCTAGGAGACTCGAACTCATAACCTTCCGCTTACAAGGCGGGTGCTCTACCATTGAGCTAAGCCGGCACGTGGATTCCCACGGCGGGAGACTTTACACGATGTAGCTGCTCTATTGCAAGTCTGCAAGCCATTTGACACAAAGATATCTGTACTAAACAAACTGTGGCGGGTGCACCGGGATCGTCTGGACAAGACCAGCCCGCATCCCCGCACACCCGCCACAGCGAGAGCTCAAATCAATGTAAAACGCCCGTTATAGGACGTTGCCTACCAATACGCCAGCAACAATGACTACGGCTGCTGCAACGATTCCTGCGACTTTACTTGACGCAGGAAGGTTCTTTGAGGCACAGAAGAACAGGGCCCACAGGGCACATCCCGCCGACGCCATCACGACACCGATCGCAGCCTGCGACTTAGCGGCGCGGATGGAACCCGCCTTCTTCCACATGCGCTGCCCGAACAACGTGAGCACAAGGCAGCCCACAACGCCCACGACCACGCAAAGCCAGGTTATATCCGACAGCACGGGAACATGCAGCGCCCCCGAGACGACAAGGATCCAGGCGACCTCAAGCGCGATGGCAACCACCCAGAGGGCAAACGCAGCCACACGCATGGGTATGGGGCTCTTAGCGCGGTCGAAATCGGTGCGGTGGGCGTCTTGCGCCTTCGCCCACTGCTGGTCGGCGGGTCTTTCCTTACTTTCGGCCATGGCTGGCTCCTTTGCTTTGTCTGGTCATTGCCATCTGCATGAGGCGGGCGCGCACGTCGCTGGGAAGCCTGTCCTTGACCGTTGTGCGCGCAGGCGCGCCCGTGTTAGGAACATAGCGCATCTGATCGATGCGCTCGTTCATGTCGCGCGCCTCATTGGTGAACATGCGCGAAGAGAGCCTCGTAACCCCGTCGGCAAACACCGTGGACTGCACTCCGGCGTCGGACGTGATGACCGTGACCTCCCAGCCTTGCACGCGATAGGTGCGCGCCAGCTGCTCGATGACGGCATCGGCCTCGACCCCCGAGGGCGAAAAAACGATGTCGATGCCCGCGCTTCTGCGCGGAGGACGCTCGGGGTCGGGGTTGCCGAATCCGTCGAAGACGACCGTCGTGCGGGTGTAGCTTCCCTGTGCGAAGGCGGCCACGTCGGCGATGAGGGCCGCACGGGCACGCACGTACACGTCATGCAGCACCGGATCGCGCAGATCGTCGTCAACAAGGCCCCTGTAGGGGCCCTGTGAGCGAATCACGTTGTAGCCGTCAACGAGAAGGAGGGACTTACGCACGTTAGCGGCTCTCCCCCGCAGGCTTGACAGCGGCCTTGGCCTCGCGTTCCTCGCGGCCCATGACGCGGCGGAGCCACTCGTAGCACACAGCCGTGGTAGCCTGTGCGACGTTGAGCGACTCGACCTGGCCGCGCTGGGGAAGCGCGACGAGGAAGTCGCACTGCTCCCCTACGATACGCGAGATGCCCTCGGCCTCGTTGCCGCACACGAGGGCGATGCGGCCCTCCAGAGGCGCATGCCAAATGTCGGCGTGCGCATGCTCGGAAGCGCCGGCAACCCAGAAACCGCCGTCCTTGAGCGTCTTCAGGGCGCCCACAAGGTTGGGAACGCGGGCGATGGGCACGTGAAAGGCAGCACCGGCGCTCGTTTTGTACACACCCACGGTGACCTGGGCAGCACGTTTGGAGGGGATGACGACGCCGTCGGCGCCCATGACCTCGGCCGTGCGGATGATGGCGCCGAGGTTGCCCTCGTCGGTGATATGGTCGAGCACGAGCACGAGCGAGTCGCGCTTCTTGGCGCCCGCATAGGCGATGTCCATGATGTCGGCGTAACGGTAGGGCGGGACCTCGCACATGATGCCCTGATGTGCGCCGTGGCTGCCGCCATCGGCCGACATGCGGTCGAGTTTGGCCCTCTCCACGACCTCGATGGGCACGTTGGCACGGCGCAGCTTTGCGCACACGCGCTCAAGCGCCGCGTCGGCCCCGCTGGGAGCGCCCTGCTTCTCACGGCCGCGCCTGGCCTGCTGCTGGCCGCGCTTTGCCTGCTTGCCGCCCGTACGCGAGTCCTGGGCCTCCTCTTCGGCCTGCTTGGCCGGTGCCTGGACAAATACCTTGCGGATGGGAACGCCGGCCTTGAGCGCCTCTTCGACCGCCCGGCGGCCCTCGATGTAGTCAGCCATGTTGCCTCCTGCTGGCTTTGGTCTTAGGCGCGCTTGACGCGTGCGCCCTGGGCGGTGTCCTCGATGACAAGGCCCAAATCGGTCAGGTCGTTGCGGATGGCGTCGGCCAGCGGCCAATTCTTCTCACGGCGGGCCTGGGCACGCAGCTCAAGCAGGGCCTGCGCGGCGGCGTCGGGGTCGGCGGCGGCGCATCCGTGCTTGGCCGCAAGGTCAACGAGGCCGGTGGGCAGGCCCTCATCGCCATCGCCCTTGAGGGAGATGCCGAGCACGGCCATACCCCAGTCGATGACGTCGGCGGCAAGGCGGCATGCCTGGGCGTCGACGCGGCCCTGGGCCTGGTCGAGATAGGTATTGGCGGCGGTCACGAGGCCGAAGACGGCACCTGTGGCACCGGCGGTGTTGAAGTCGTCATCCATGCAGGCCTCGAACTCGGCGCGAGCCTTCTCGGCCGTCTGTGCGAGCTCGGCGGCAGTATCTGCGCCCTCGGGGGCGTGATCAGCCGCCCAGGCCAAGTTCTGCACGGTGTTTGCGATGCGCTCAAGCGAGCCGGCGGCGCCGCGCAGGCGCTCGAAGGAGAAGTCCAGCGGGCTGCGGTAATGGGTCTGGGCCATAAGCAGGCGCAACGCGTCGGCAGGGTACTCGTCGAGCACGTCCTTGAGCGTGAAGAAGTTGCCCAGAGACTTGCTCATCTTCTCGCCGTCGACCAAGAGCATGCCCGTGTGCATCCAATAGTTGGCGAACTTGCCGCCCCAGGCGCACTGGGCCTGGGCGCATTCGTTCTCATGATGGGGGAACTGCAGGTCGGCGCCGCCGCCGTGGATGTCGATGGGCATGCCGAGGTAGCGGTGCACCATGGCGGCGCACTCGGTGTGCCAGCCGGGACGGCCCGGGCCCCAAGGAGAGTCCCACGTGGGCTCGCCGGGCTTTGCGGCCTTCCATAGGGCAAAGTCGAGCGGGTCACGCTTCTGCTCGCCGGCCTCGATGCGCGCACCCACGAGCAAATCGTCGATGTTGCGGCCGGAAACCTCGCCGTAGGTCTTGTCGGAGCGCACGGAGAAGTACACGTCGCCCTGCGCCTCATAGGCATGGCCGCCGGCAATGAGCGTCTCAATCATCTCGATCATCGCAGGAATTTCCTGCGTGGCGCGAGGGCGAATGTTAGGCTCTTGGATACCGAAGCGCTCCATGACCTCGATGAACGCGTTGGCATACTGCGTGGAGACTTCGTCGGCCGCAACGCCGCGCTCGTTTGCGCGCTTGATGATCTTGTCGTCGACGTCGGTGAGGTTCTGGGCGAACGTGACGTCGTAGCCGCGCTCGACGAGCCAGCGGCGGATGATGTCGAAAGAAAGGAACGTGCGGGCGTTCCCGATGTGGATGTTGTCGTAGACCGTGGGGCCGCAGACATACATGGTCACCTTGCCGGGAACGACCGGCTCGAAGTCGACCTTGCTCCTCAGCGAAGAGTCGTAGAGCTTCATGGGGCGTGCGTCTCCTTATGCTTACGTGCGGGCAAACCGCGGATATTGATTGCGTTACTAATTCTTAGATGGCCTGCATTAGGACGACCGCCCATGCGGCTATGCCCTCTTCGCGGCCCACGAAGCCCAAGCGCTCGGTGGTCGTGGCCTTGACGCCGACTTGGCTCGTGTCAACCGAGCAGGCACGGGCGAGCCTTACGCGCATCTCCTCGCGATAGGGAGCCAGCTTGGGGGTTTGCGCCGCCACCGTGCAGTCGGCGTCGACGAGCTCGTAGCCCGCCTCGCGCGCCACCTCGACGACGCGGGCAAGAAGCTTGAGCGAATCGGCGCCCTCATAGGCCGGGTCGTCGTCGGGGAAGAGCTTGCCGATATCGCCGCCGCGAACCGCGCCCAGAATGGCGTCTGCCAAGGCATGGGCAAGCACGTCGGCGTCGGAGTGACCGAGAAGACCCTGCGTATGGGGAATCTCCACGCCTCCCAAGATCAGCTTGCGGTCGGGTGCAAAGGCATGGACGTCATAGCCGTGGCCGATGCGAAGGGTTCCTACCATGTTTGCGCTCATTGCTCTTGGGCCTCCCCGTAACGGGCATGCAGAAGGGCGCTCACGGCAGGGAGGTCTTCCGGTACGGTGAGCTTCATGTTGTCGCGCGGGCAATCGACCAGGACGATCTTGCCGCCGATACGCTCAACCAAAGAAGAGTCGTCGGTGCCGACGTAGCCTTCCTGAAGAGCCGCGCGATGCGCCTCGAGCAGGACGTCGGAATGGAAGACCTGGGGAGTCTGGGCAATCCAGAACAGCGAGCGGTCGGGCGTGCCCACGACCGAGGTGCCCTCGACGACCTTGAGCGTGTCGATGGCGGGGTGTCCGCACACGACGCCATCGGCGTCAAGCGTGCCCTTGAGCACGTTGATGGCATGCATGATGGTCTCAGGGAGAATGAGGGGGCGTGCGCCGTCGTGCATGGCGACGATGGGGAAATCCTGGGCGACTGCCTCGACGCCGTGCAGGGCAGATTCCTGGCGAATGCTGCCCGACGGGACGAACTCAACGGGCGTCACCAGGCCATACGGCTCGACGGCGAGGCTGCGGTACTCCTCGCAGCGGGCCTCGGGACACACGATGACGATCTTGCCCACGCAGGGCACGGCGTCGAATGCCTGCAGGCACCACGACATAAGGGGCTTGCCGCAGATGGGCAGCAGCTGCTTGCCCCCGTGGCGACCGAAACGCTCGCCGGATCCACCGGCGACGATGACGGCGGCAACGTTGGCTTTTTTACCGACGACCCCACGCCCCGAGGTGCTCGGGACGTGGGGCGCAGGTGAGGTTACCTCAGGCGGCTCATTGTGTACCGCATTGCTGGAAACGACAGGCTGGATGCCCGCCGCGGAGTCGATATCTGCCATGGCTTGACGATTCCTTTCGAAGACCCTGCAATGCGGCAATCATAAAACAAACGGGGCGCTTAGTCAGCGGCGCCGCTCCCACAAGTGGTGGAAGGCAGCTGAGAGGGCGCACCCATGCGTCCGCGCGAAGGACGCACGATACGCTCGTCGGCGAACGTCTCACGCCTGCGCGGGGCGGGGATGACGCCCGCCTGGCAATCGAAGGTGAGCTTGCCGCCTTCCTCGTCGACCGTGACGACCTGGCCACGCGTGAACTCGCCAGCGAGAATCTTCTCGGAGAGCGGGTCCTCCACGAGGCTCTGGATGGCGCGGCGCAGCGGGCGGGCGCCGTAGGCGACGTCGTGGCCCTCCTTGGCGATGAGGCGCTTGGCGGCGTCGGTGAGCTCGATGTTCATGCCGCATGCGATGAGACGGTCGCGCAGGTCCTCGACGAGGATGTCGACGATGGAGAGCAGCTGCTCGTCGGTCAGGCTCTTGAACACCACGATGTCATCGATACGGTTCAAGAACTCGGGCTTGAACAGCTTCTTGACCTCGGTCATGACGTTGGCGTGGATGGCCTTGTCGTCCATTCCACCGTCGGAGCGCTGCACCGCAAATCCCAGGGGGGTGGTCTGGGCGATCTGGCGGGCGCCGACGTTGGAGGTCATGATGATGACCGTGTTACGGAAGTCGACCTTGCGGCCCTGACCATCGGTGAGGCGGCCCTCCTCGAGAATCTGCAACAAGATGTTGAAGAGGTCGGGGTGGGCCTTCTCGATCTCGTCGAACAGGATGACCGAGTAGGGCTTCTGACGCACGGCCTTGGTAAGCTCGCCGCCCTCGTCGTAGCCGACATAGCCGGGAGGCGCGCCCACGAGCTTGGAGACCGCATGCTTCTCCATGTATTCGCTCATGTCGAACGTGATGAGAGCGTCCTGCGTGCCGAAGAGGAATTCGGCGAGCGCCTTGGAAAGCTCGGTCTTGCCGGTGCCCGAGGGGCCCAGGAAGATGAACGAGCCGGAAGGACGGCGCGGGTCGCGAAGACCGGCGCGCGAACGACGAATGGCGCGGGCAACCTTGGAGACGGCCTCATCCTGGGCGATGATGCGCTGATGAAGCACGTCCTCCATGCGCAGCAGCTTGTCGGACTCGGCCTCGGTGAGGTTGGTCACGGGCACACCCGTGGCGCGCGAAACGACCTGCGCGATAGTCTCGGGCGTGACTTCGCCGGCGGTGGCACCGCCGTCGTTGCGCCAGGCGTCCTCGAGGGTCGAGACGCGCTCGGCGAGCTCACGCTCGCGGTCGCGCAGGCTTGCGGCGGCCTCGTAGCGCTGCTCGGAGACGGCCTTCTCGCGCTCGGCACGCACGTCGGAGAGCTGCTGGGCGGCCTCGTCGAGCTCGGCGGGACGGGCAACGGCATGGATGCGCACGGTGGCGCCGGCCTCATCGAGCAGGTCGATGGCCTTGTCGGGCAGGTAGCGGTCTTGGATGTAGCGCTCCGAGAGACTCACCGCGGCCTGGACGGCCTCGGGAGAGTAATGCACGCGATGGTGCTCCTCATAGCGGGCACGCAGGCCTTCGATGATGTCGAGGGCCTGGTCGCTCGAGGGCTCCCCCACCTGGATGGTCTGGAAGCGGCGCGCGAAGGCAGAGTCCTTCTCGACATGCTTGCGATACTCGTCGGTCGTGGTGGCGCCGATGACCTGAATCTCGCCGCGCGACAGCGGCGGCTTCAGGATGGCGGCGGCGTCGAGCGAGCCCTCGGCAGAGCCCGCGCCGATGAGGGTGTGCAGCTCGTCGATGAACAGGATGATAGACTTGTCCTCCATGACCTCGGAGACGACGCGCTTGAGGCGGTCCTCGAAGTCACCGCGGTACTTGGCGCCGGCCACGAGGGCGGACACGTCGAGCGTCCAGACGTGGCGGCCGCAGAGCATCTGCGGGACGTTGCCGGAGACGATACGCTGAGCTAGGCCCTCGACGACGGCTGTCTTGCCGACGCCGGGCTCACCGATGAGCAGCGGGTTGTTCTTGGTGCGGCGGGCCAGGATCTCCATGACGCGCTCGGTCTCGTCGTCGCGGCCGATGACGGGGTCGAGCTTGCCCTCGCTGGCAAGCTGTGTGAGGTCGCGGCCGTACTCGCGAAGAGCGGAACCCTCCTGGCTCTGAGCCTGCTGCGTGCCGAAGCCCATGGGCAGGCCCATGCCGGCCGCAACGCCTGCCAAGGGCGGCGTCGTGCGCTTGGGGGTAAGCTCGGCCACAGCGGAACGCACCGCATCGGCCGAGACGCCCATGCGCGTGAGCGCCTCCATGGCCACACCGTTGCCCTCGCGCAGGATACCCAACAGCAGGTGCTCGGTGGCAATGTAGGACTGACCCATCTGCATCATCTCGCGCAGGGCAGCCTCGAGCACGCGCTTGGCGCGCGGGGTGAAGGGGATGTGGCCGGCAGG
This sequence comes from uncultured Coriobacteriales bacterium, assembly GCA_902464015.1. Lineage (GTDB taxonomy): Bacteria > Actinomycetota > Coriobacteriia > Coriobacteriales > UMGS124 > UMGS124. The sequence continues at coordinate 87,825 of CABQHM010000001.1, forward strand.
CGCGGGCTCCTCGGGCTTCTCGGCGATCTGCTTAATCTGCTCGGCAGCCTCTTCATACGAGATGTCGAGCTTGCGCAGGGCCTGGGCGGCAATGCCGTCCTCCTCGCGGATGAGACCGAGAAGGATATGCTCGGTGCCCACATAGAGCTGGCCGTACTTATGTGCTTCTTCTTGGGCAAGGTTCATGACCTTGCGAGCGCCGTCAGTGAACTTCTCAAACATGGGGCGCCTCCTTTGCGTCTAGTCTGCGCAAGATATCTAAACGTTTGCGCTTAGATTTTGTACCAATAGGGACGTAAAGGCATTCATCCTCACGGAAAATCAATGCTTAGTGCTGGTGATGGCCGCAGGTGCACTCGTCGCCGCAGTCGCAGTCACCGTCGCAGTCGCACTCGCCGTCGTGGCAGCCGCAACCGCAGCCGCAGCCGTCGCCGTGGCCTTCGGTAAGGCCGAGAGCAGCCGCGAGGTCCTGGGCCACATCGGCCAGGGCGACCTTGCGCTCCTCGTGGCTTGCCATGTCGCGCACGGTGCACTGACCAGCGGCAAGCTCATCGGGACCGAGAACGACGACGGCGTCGACGTTGTACTTGTCGGCGAGCTTGAACTGGCTCTTGAGCGAGCGACCCTGGCGGTCGGCCTCAACGATAAAGCCGGCGTCGCGCAGCTCCTGCACGAGGCAGAAGGCCTCAAGGGACACCTCGGGGCCGGTCTGGGCTACGAAGACATCGGGGTGAACGAGCTGGGGCATGGGGGCGTCGGCGGCCTGCATGGCGAGCACGATGCGCTCAAAGCCGGCAGCGAAGCCCAGGCCGGGGGTGGGCTTGCCGCCCGTGACCTCGACGAGCTTGTCGTAACGGCCGCCCCCACCGATGGCGTTCTGCGAGCCGAGACCGTCGGTCACCTGGACCTCGAAGACGGTGCGCGTGTAGTAGTCCAGACCGCGCACCAGGCGCGGGTCCTCGACATAGGCGATGTGCTGGGCGTCGAGGTAGCGCTTGACGGCCTCGTAGTGGGCGCGGCAGTCGGGGCACAGGGCGTCGGAGATCTTGGGGGCGCCCTCCATCACCTCGTGGCAGTGGTCGTTCTTGCAGTCGAAGGCACGCAGCGGGTTCGTGTCGGCACGACGACGGCACTCCTCGCACAGTTCCTCGGAATGCTCGCGGATGTAGGCGGCCACGGAATCGCGGTAGGCCGGGCGGCAGGCGTCGTCGCCCATCGAGTTGATGAGGATGCGCACCTGGCTCTGCTCGATGCCCAGGGCCTCGATGAAGCGCACGAACATGACGATGAGCTCGGCGTCGGCGGCGGGGTCGGAAGCGCCCAGGCACTCCACGCCGATCTGGTGGAACTCGCGCAGACGGCCCTTCTGGGGACGCTCGGCGCGGAACATAGAGCCGGCATACCACAGCTTTGCGGGGGCGGCACCCTGCGGCACCAGGTTGTGCTCGATGAGGGCGCGCACCGTGCCGGCCGTGCCCTCAGGACGAAGGGCGAGGCGCTGGTCAGCCTTGAGCTCGTCGGCCCTGCCCTCGCTCACCTTGGCGTAACCGTCGGGAGACAGGACGGTGAACATCTCCTTGCGGACGACGTCGGTGGAGGTGCCCAGACCGTGGACGAAGACATCGGCCTGCTCAAAGGTGGGAATCTCGACGGGGATGTAGCCGTATGCAGTGAATGCCTCCTCGGCAGCCTCACGCATATAGCTCCACATGATGGCGTCGTTGCCGATGAGATCCTCAGTGCCCTTTGGCTTGTTAGTTGCCATGCTTTGCTCCTTGGGTAGACGGTTAGCCCCTCAGAATAACACGCGGGGAAAGCGGTGCATATTACTCCACGTAAACTGTGCTTTCAGTGCATAGTTTGTTAAGGTTGACATATTGGAAAAAAATCGATGAGACTGGCGCACAATGCATGGGCGCAAAGGCACGCTCAGGACAGCGTGTTGTCCGGGCATGCATCGTGTATGGAGGAGAAAACCACCCCTGAGAAAGGCGGGCATCATGCCGGAGTTCAACCTTGCAAGCTTCATCGTCGTCGCCGCAGTGGCAGCCGTGGCGATCTACGCCGTACGGCACCTCGTGCGCATAGGCAAGGGAAAGGATTCGTGCTGCTCGGGCGCCGGCGGGGGCGCACGCACCGTACAGAAGACCAAGCACGTGGAGGTCGCCGACACCGACCCTGCCCACTACCCCTTCACCACGCAGGTCCGCGTAAGGGACATGGTGTGCGAGGGCTGTGTCGAAAACATCCAGAACGCCCTCAACGCCCTGCCCGGCACATGGGCGACCGTGGATCTGGCCAGCCGCACGGCTTGCGTGCGCACAAAGGCCGCACCTGACGTTGTCGCGCTTGAGAAAGCCATTGAAAATGCCGGGTACAGCATCATCAGGATGTAAGGCGCTCCCCCAAAGCAATCCCGGGCAGGCCGTCCTTCGGGGCGGCCATTTTGTTTGTGGAGCAGCTGCGCTATGGTGGGTGAAATAGGCCCTGTAAACGCAAAAAGGCTGCTGCTCTTTCGAGCAACAGCCTTGTGCGATGCAATGGAGCCAGCAATCGGATTCGAACCGATGACCCCCGCTTTACGAGAGCGGTGCTCTACCGACTGAGCCATGCTGGCAACTCCCCGTAGGGCGAGAAAGAATAGTAGCAGAGATGCGCCGCGTGACGCAAGACTTTTCTTGCACAAGTTGAGACGCGCTCACGAGCAGCACACAATCGGCCCCAAAGAGCGCATCTATAATGACACGCCAGAACGACGCCACACCTAAGGCAGGACGCATGGAACTCGACCACATCATCAACCGCATCACCGGGCTCGACGAGGGCGCGACGCAAGAGGCGCACGGCCGCTGGGCGCGCGTGGCCAAACCGCTGAGCAGCCTGGGGGCGCTCGAGAAGGCCGTGGAGCACATCGCCGGCATCCAAGGCAGCGCCGAGATTGCGCTCGCGCCTCGCTGCGTGGCCGTGATGTGCGCCGACAACGGCGTGGTGGCCGAAGGCGTGACGCAGACGGGGGCCGAGGTGACCGCCAAGGTAGCCGCGCAGCTTGCGCATCACTCCTCGAGCGTATGCGTCATGGCGCGCGTGGCGCACACCGAGGTGCGCCCCTTCGACATGGGCATGCTCCACGAGGTGCCCGGCGTGCCCGTGCGCAACGCGACGCGCGGGACGTGCTCTATCGCGCAGGGTCCGGCCATGAGCCGCGCCGAGGCCGTGACGGCCGTGGAGGCTGGCGCGGACATCGCATATGACCTGGCAAACGAGGGCTTTCGCCTCGTTGCAACAGGCGAGATGGGCATCGGCAACACCACAACCTCAGCAGTGCTGGCGTGCGCCCTCGTAGGCATGACGCCCGAGGAAGCCGTGGGCCGAGGGGCGGGCCTGGACGACGAGGGGCTCGTGCGCAAGACCGCCGTTGTGAGGCGCGCGCTTGAGGTGAACGCCCCCGACGCAGACGACCCTCTCGACATGCTCGCAAAGCTGGGAGGCTTCGACATCGCAGGCCTTGTGGGACTCTATCTGGGGTGCGCTGTGCAGCGCATGCCCGTCGTCATCGACGGTTTCATCAGCTCGGTCGCAGCGCTTTTGGCCTGCCGCATCGCCCCTGCGAGCCGCGCCTTCATGCTTGCCTCGCATCGCTCGGCCGAACCCGCGGCGGCGGCCGTGATGCGCGAGCTCGGCCTCTCCCCCATCATCGACGCTGGCATGCGCCTGGGCGAGGGCACGGGGGCCGTGTGCCTCTTTCCCCTGCTCGACATGGCGTGCGCGCTTTACCGCGACGGCATGACGTTTGACGAGTACCACATGGACGCATACCAGGAGCTGGGTAAATGATCTGCCTGGTGTGGGGTCCCTCGGCCAGCGGCAAGAGTGCCTGGGCCGAGACGCGGGCATGCGAGCTGGCGCAGGGCGCATCGAGCGGGCAGGCGACGCCTGAGGCAGCGCCCGCCAACGGCGTGCGGCCCGCCCCAGATGAGACCGAGACGGCCGCCCCCGCGCGTCTCGCCTACTTCGCAACCATGCAGCGCGGCGGGCGCGAGGCTCAGGCGCGCATCGAAAAGCATCTGGCACAGCGGGCGGGAAAAGAATTCGTTACATATGAGACGCCCGTGCTTTCTGCCCTAGCAGATACCCTGGTAGATGCGAGCGCGACCGTGCTTCTCGACGATTTGGGCAACCTTGTGGCCAACGAGATGTTCGGCGCGGAGACCCCGAACGCAGACATCGAAGAACTTGCCGGGCGCATATGTGCGCGTTTGCTGGACCTCGCCGGACGCGTGCGCCACCTCGTGGTGGTAGCCGACGCCGTGGGCGAGGCGGGCTGGCGGGGCGGCGGGCTCACCCTTGCGTGGATCGAGTGCTGTGAGACGTGCTGCTGCCTGCTTGCAAACGCCGCCGGCGAGGTCGTGGAGGTGCGCGGGGGCATCGCGCAAACGGTGAAGTCCCTGCGTCCGGCCCGCCTCGAGCAAATTGCCACAGAGACATTCACGAACCTGCCCACACATCCCTCACCACGAAAGGCCGCCCCATGCGACACCCGATAGAGAGCCTCCGTGCCGCCGGCCGCGCCGTGGCCATGGCGTTCTCCACGTTCTCTCGCATACCCATGCCCCAGATATGCTGGGAAAAGGCCAACATGCGCTATCTTATGTGCGCCTTTGTGCTCGTGGGCGCGGTTGTGGGGGCGGCTCAGGTCGCCTGGCTTGCGCTTGCCGGCGCCTTGGGGCTCTCAAATCTTCTGCAAGGCGTGGGATACGTGCTTGTCGCCGTGGGCGTAACGGGCGGTATCCACCTCGACGGCCTCGCTGATGTGGCCGACGCCCTTTCGAGCCACGCCGAACCCGCTCGCAAGGTTGAGATCATGAAGGACCCACACGCCGGCGCCTTTGCCCTCATCGCCCTTGTCTGCTACCTCATGGCGCAGGTGGCTCTTGCCGGCGAAGCAGGCATCTCGGGCGTGCGCGACCTCGTGGCGCTCGGCCTCATCCCCCTTGCCTCACGCTGTACAGCCGGCCTCGCCACACTTGTGCTGCCCAGCGCAAGCAAGCACGGCATGCAGCAGTCCTTCCGCGATGCGGGACGGACAGACACACGACCGCTTATACTGCTTGGCGCCGAGGGAGCCCTTGTGGCGTGCGCCATGGTGGCGGTGCGCCCTGTGTTCGGCCTGGTCGGCGTGGTCGTATGCGCTGCCTGCGCGGCACTCGCCGCCCGGCGTGCCCGCAAAGAATTCGGTGGCTTCAACGGCGACCAGGCGGGTTGTTTGCTCCAGACATGCGAGCTTGCGCTCCTCGCCCTGCTCGTGGTGGTCCAGAAGGCAGGACTTGCATGATTCTCATTGTGGGCGGGACAAGCTCGGGCAAGGCGACCTTTGCACGCAACCTCGCAGCACAGCATGGTTGGAGCGAGGACGACATCGCCTTCAACGTGGAAGAACTGCTGTGGGGGCAAGCCAAGGGCACCGACCAGATTACCCCGGCTGACGGCGATGCTGCCGACCATACCAGCAGCAAGGCCCTATCGGCAACGCTCGAACTGCTTGAGCGGCTCGCGGCCAAAGAAATCGTCACCTGCTCTGAGGTGGGTGCAGGCATCGTGCCGCTCGACGCGCAGGAGCGCGCCTGGCGAGAGGCCGTGGGCCGCATGTCCTGCGAGCTGGCGAACCAAGCCGACGTCGTCGTGCGCATGGTCTGCGGCATCCCCGTCGTGCTCAAGGGAGAACTTGCATGAATGGCGCAGGTCGCACGGGATTGGCACCCAGCGCCCATGAACCCAGCCCCCTGCGCATCGCCCTCATCAGGCACGCGCCCACGCAGGGCAACCTGGAGGGACGCTATGTGGGCGCCACTGACGAGGACCTAGACGACCAGGGCCGCGCACGTGCCAGCGAGGCGGCCCCTGCGCTCTCCGGCCTGGCGCCCCGCCATCTCTTCACGAGCGGCATGCAGCGCTGCGACGAGACGGCGGTCATCCTCTTCCCAAAGCTGGTTCCTGCGCACCTGCCCGGCTTGGCCGAGATGCACTTTGGAGCCTTTGAGGGCAAGACGTACGCCGAGATGGGCGAAGACGCGCGCTACCAGGCCTGGGTGGACTCGGGATGCACCGCGGCATGCCCCGGCGGCGAAGCGCAGGCAGAGTTTATCGCACGCGTGCGCACGGCGTTTGAGCAGGCACTCGACGACCTCGCAGGCGTGCAAGCAGGGAGCGGGAATCAGGGCTTGCAAGGCAGCGGGCGGCACGCAAACCGCGCAAGCCCGGATGCGCACAGGGACGCTCGCGCCATGGGAGCCGTAGACGCCGCTTTTCTTGTGCATGCAGGAACCATCATGGCGGCGATGTCGGAACTGGCAGAACCCAAGCGCAGCTACTGGGACTGGAAAACGACCTATTGTGCAGGCTTCGAGGCATGGGCACGGCACGCGGAGAATGGCTGGCGACTCACAGATGTGCGGGAGCTGCCGCGTCGCATGGAGTATCATGGCGCCTGACCGTATCAAGCGCGACACCCGGGGATTGTGCCTGGGTATTGCAGGGGGAACCGGGTGAGATTCCCGGACTAGGGACATAACTGTGAGGGCACGCGCCCGTAGTCAGATTACCCTGCCCGCCTGAGCGGCCATCCCGCAAACGGGAGGCCGCGCACCGCATCCGCCCTGTGAACCCCGAGGCAGGTGCCTGCCAGAAGGCAACGCCGAGCCACACGTCCGGCGGGCCTTGGCGTGCGCGTACTCCACGAGAGAATTGGACACGCACATGTTCGAGACCGCACTTTCCCGTCGCACCGCCATCGCCGCAGGACTCACCGCCGCCGGCGCCAGCCTCGTCGCCCAGGCGGGCATCGCCCAGGCCGACGAGGCCAAGGCCCCCAAGCCCGTCATCCTCGTGGTGAGCTTCGGCACGAGCTACAACGACTCTCGCCACATCACCATCGGTGCCATCGAGGACGCCATCCGCGAGGCCTACCCCGACTACGACGTGCGCCGCGCCTTCACCGCGCAGATCATCATCGACAAGCTCGCCGAGCGCGACGGCATCGTCATCGACAACTTCGAGCAGGCCATGGACAAGCTCGTGGAGGAGGGCGTGCAGAAGGTCATCGTGCAGCCCACCCACCTTATGGCCGGCTATGAGTACACCGACGTCCTCAACTCCCTGCAGAGCAATTACGCCGACAAGTTCGACGCCATCGTGCTGGGCGACCCGCTGCTCACGAGCGACGAGGACTATAGCGAGGTCGTTGAGGCCATCTGCGACGCCACGGCAGAATACGACGACGGTCAGACCGCCATCTGCTTCATGGGCCACGGCACCGAGGCCGACTCCAACGGGGACTACACGCACCTGCAGCAGGTCCTGACCGACGCGGGCCACACGAGCTACTTCGTGGGCACCGTCGAGGCAACCCCCACGTTCGACGACGTTGTCGAGGCCGCCCAGGCCGCCGGCTTCACCAAGGCCGTACTGCGCCCGCTCATGGTCGTCGCCGGCGACCACGCCAACAACGACATGGCCGACACCGAGGACCCCGACTCCTTTGCCAGCAAGTTCATCGCCGCTGGCTTTGAGGTCGAGTGCGTCGTCGAGGGCCTGGGCCAGCTCGTGGCCATCGACGACATCTACGTGCGCCACGTGGCCGACGCCATCAACCAGCTCTAAGCCTGCATAGCTTCCATATTTCAAGCAACAGGCCCCGCGTCGCACCGGCGTTTCCCCAGGCCGGCATGCATGGCGCGGGGCCCTTCCTCATTTCTGCATGAAGCGCATCATCCAAGGACAGCACATGACCTACAGCACACATCGCAACGCCATTGCACTCGCAGCGCTCAGTCTCACACTCCTCTGCGCGCCCCTGGCTTGGAACGCAGACCAGGCCCATGCTGCCGTGCGCATCCAGCCTGCCGCGACCCAGCAGGCTGGCGATACCGGCAGTTCCTCCGACAAAGTAGCTCAGGGTGCGGCAGCGGCCCAGCAAGACCTGCCCGACACCAAGAAGCTCACCGCCGTGAAGGCCTCCGACCTTGAGGAGGGCACCTACACGATCGAAGTCGCCTCAAGCTCGAGCATGTTCCGCATCACCGAAGCAAAGCTCACCGTTGCTGACGGAAAAATGACCTGCGAGCTCACCATGAGCGGCAAAGGCTACGGCAAGCTTTTCATGGGCACGGGCGAGCAGGCCGCACAGGCCGACGAGAAGGACTGCATCCCCTACGTGGACAATGCGGGCGGCACGCACTCCTTCACGGTGCCGGTGGAGGCGCTCAACACCGAGATCGACTGCGCCGCGTGGAGCATCAAGAAAGAGTCCTGGTACGACCGCACCCTGGTGTTCCTCGCCGACACGCTGAAGCCTGCCGAGGCCACGCTTGCCAACGGTACCTACACGGCCAGCGTGGCGCTTGAGGGCGGCACGGGCCGCGCGAGCGTAGAGACGCCCTGCACCCTCAAGGTGGAGAAGGGTGCCATGACCGCCACCGTGGTGTGGTCGAGCCCCAACTACGACCAGATGGTCGTGAACGGCACGCAATACCTTCCCGTGAACAAGACCGGCAACTCGACGTTCGAGATCCCCGTGGCGGCGCTCGACACGCCCCTGGCCGTGCAGGCCGAGACGTGCGCGATGAGCGAGCCGCACATGATTGACTACACGCTCACCTTCTCCGCACCCGTCGCGCAGAAGGGCTAGACGGATGACCCAGAGCCGCGAACGCACACGCACATGGCCTGCGAAAACCCTCACACGCAGGGATTTCATCGACTTAGCCGCTGCTGCTGGCGCAGGTGCGGCGTGCGTTGCGGCTCTGGGACTTGCGGGATGCTCTTGCGCCGACGACGGCGAGGTCGCAAACGGCGCGGCGACGTCGGCGAACCAGACGAGCGGCTCTGATGGGGACAACCCTGCGAGCGCCGAGCGTCCCTCGTGGAGCAACCCCGAGGTGGGAGGCAACCTTGTGCACACGGGCAGCCTCGACCTCGCCTGGGCCACAGGCTTCACCGTGGACCTCTACGAGGGAGACCGCGCCCTTGTCTGCATCGCCGACGGCACGCGCTACCTTTTTGTGCCCGCAGGCGATGCGTCCCAGGAAATCGCCGACGACATCACGGTGCTTGAGCGGCCCCTTTCGAACATCTACCTCGCAAGCTCCTCAACGCTGTGCCTCTTTGCGGCCCTCGACGCCGTGGATTGCGTGAGCCATGTGAGCGTCACGCAGGAAACTTGTACGGTAGAGGCGTTTACGCAGGCCATCGCCTCGGGGGACATCGTCTACGGCGGCAAGTACAGCGCACCCGACTACGAGGCGTTTCTCAACGGCGGCTGCAGGCTCGCCGTGGAGAACACGATGATCTACCACACCCCCGAGGTGCGCGAGAAGCTCATGCAGCTCGGCGTTCCCGTCATCGTTGAACAATCGAGCCTGGAGAGCGCCCCGCTCGGCAGGCTCGAATGGATCATGCTGTGGGGCGCCATGCTCGACAAGGTGTCGGCGGCCCAAGAGGTTCTCGACAGGCAAGCCCAGCTTATCGCAGACGTTGAGGCGCGTGTGGCAGCCCAGCCGCTCGACTGCACCGTCGCCTTCTTCTACATCAACGCCAACGGCGCGGCCGTGGTGCGAAAACCCGGCGACTACGTGGCGAAGATGATTGCCATGGCGGGCGGCACCTACGCGTTTGCCCAGCTCGCAGGCGCTGACGAGAACCGTTCCTCCTCCACCACGCTCGAGATGGAGGCGTTCTACGCCCAGGCAAAAGACGCTGACGTCATCATCTACAACTCCACGGTGGCAGGCAGGCTCAAAGGACTCGACGAGCTTGTGGCGCTCAACCCCTTGCTCGCTGACTTCAAGGCCGTCAAGAACCGCCGGGCCTGGTGCTGCGAGCAGAACGTCTACCAGCAGATGACTGCGACGGGCGAAGTGGTGGCCGACCTGCACGAGGCGATAGCCGACACCGAACGCGATGAGCTCACCTTCTTCTTCAGGCTCACATGACACACGAAAGGCGCACGATGAGGCACACAGACAGCTGGCGAGACAGCAAGCGGCGATTCGTCGTGACCATGGTGCTGGCAAGCCTGGTGCTGGTGGCGCTTCTGTGCGCGAACCTGTGCATCGGGTCGGTGGGCATGAGCCCTGCCGAGCTGCTGGGAGCGCTCGCAGCAGGCCCGGGGGCAAGCGGCCTTGAAGCGAGCGTCATCTGGCAGATACGCCTGCCCCGCGCCGTGAGTGCCGCCATTCTCGGCGGGGCGCTTGCGTGCTCGGGCTTCTTGCTGCAGACCTTCTTCAACAACCCCATCGCGAGCCCCTACATCCTGGGCATCTCGGCAGGCGCCAAGTGCGCACTGGCCGCCGTGACGATCTGCGTCATCGGAGCAGGCGGGGCGCTTGCGTCCTGGCAGGTGGTGGGCGCGGCGTTTGTGGGCTCGCTGGCGGCAACCGCCCTGGTACTGGGCTTGTCAACAAAGATTCGCTCTATGAGCATGCTCATTGTCGCCGGCGTGATGGCAGGCTATGTCTTCAACGCGATCACCGACTTCCTCGTGACCTTTGCAAGCGACCAGAACATCGTGAACCTGCACAACTGGGCCCTGGGCAGCTTCTCGGGGGCTACCTGGAGCCAGGTGGGCGTTGAGGCAGCCGTGTGCGCCGCGGGCTTCGCGGCCTCGATGGCGCTGGCAAAACCTATGGCGGCTTTCCAGCTCGGCGAGGGCTACGCCAAGAGCGTCGGCGTCAACGTGCGGCTCTTCCGCGCGGCGCTCATCGCCGTGGCAAGCCTTTTGGCCGCCTGCGTCACCGCTTATGCCGGCCCCGTGGGATTCGTGGGCATCGCGGTGCCCTACCTGGCGCGTACGGCGCTTGCCTCCTCGAAGCCCGTGCGCGCAGTGCCGGCGTGCCTGGTGATGGGGGCTGCCTTCTGCCTTCTGTGCGACCTGGTGGCGCGCACGCTCTTCTCCCCCACCGAGCTCAACCTGGGCACGGTCACAGCCGTGTTCGGCGCACCGGTGGTCATCACGCTCATGATGCGCCGCACCCGGGAGGGACGTTAAATGATCAGGCAGATGGCGTTGCAGACGTACGGCCTCAATGTGGGATACGGGCGACGCTGCGTGGTGGGAGGCGTCACGCTCGACCTTGTGCCCGGCGAAGTGCTCTGCCTCGTGGGGCCCAACGGCTCGGGCAAGTCGACCCTGCTCAAGACAATCGCCGGCCAGATTGCGCCCCTAGGCGGCACCGTGCTGCTCGATGGGCGCGACGCGAGCTCCTTCAAGGCAGACGAGCTGGCCCGCAGCCTCTCGGTGATGCTCACGGGGCGCATGGCCTGCGAGATGCTGAGCTGCCTAGACGTGGTGGAGACGGGCCGCATCCCCTACACGAACGCCCTGGGCACACTGCGCGAGGCCGACCGCGAAGCGGTGAAGGGTGCCATGCAGGCCGTGGGCGCCTGGGAGCTGCGCGAGCGCGACTTCATGCAGATAAGCGACGGCCAACGCCAGCGCGTGCTGCTGGCCCGCGCCATCGCCCAGGACGCACCCGTGATGGCGCTCGACGAACCCACCTCCTACCTCGACATTCGCCATCAGCTGGAGCTGCTTGCCTGTGTGCGCGACCTTGCGCGCACGCGCGGGTGGACCTGCCTGCTGTCGCTGCACGAGCTCGCCTTGGCCCAGAAGGTTGCCGACCGGGTGGCCTGCGTGTGCGAGGGCGGCATATATGCGCAAGGTGCCCCCGAGGACGTGCTTGACGCGCCCACGGTGGCCCATGTGTTCGACTTGGGGCGCGCGGCTTGGAGCGCGGCGCTGGGATGCGTGGAGGATGCGCCGCTCGAAAGCGCGGCCCGCGTGTTTGTGCTTGGAGGCGCGGGCACAGCGGCAGCCTCGATGCGTGCGCTGCGCCGCGAGGGCGTGGGCTTCTGCGCAGGCGTGCTGCCTGAAAACGACGTGGATTGTGTGCTTGCACATAGGCTCACGGCCCACGTGGTGAGCACGTCGGCCTTTACTCTGCCCGGCAAGGAGACGATGGCGCTGGCCCGTGAGATGCTTGCGGGTTGCGAGGCACTTGTGGACTGCCTGAGCTCGATGGATGCGGGGCCTCTGGAGGCCTGCCGACGCGATATGCTCGCGTGCGCACAAGCGGCAGGGCTTCCCGTCCATGGGAGCGCAGTACAGTATTTGGAAGCGTTGCGCAATCAAAAAGCACACGAAGATGCAGGCAGAGAGGTATGTATTTGCTGCGATGCCACGGCGGCGCGAGCAGAGGCGGTGAGGCCATGACGCTCGAGCACTATGTCGAGGTCGGCAAGAAGCGCCTGCGCTGCGGCTACACCACGGGCACCTGCGCGGCCGCGGCGGCCCAGGCCTGCGGGCAGGCGCTTCTTGCGGGGAGCTTTCCCCACTCCCTGCGCATCGACACCCCGGCGGGCGTTGCTGTGGTAGTGGAACCCGAAGAGATGCATCGGGGCACCGATGCACAGGGCACCCCCTGGTCAAGCTGCGGGGTGCGCAAGGACGCAGGCGACGACGCGGATGCCACCGACGACGCGCTGGTCGTGGTACGCGTGAGCCTCACGGACACTCCGGGCACAACAATTGAGGGTGGTGCCGGCGTGGGGCGCGTGACGCGCGCCGGGCTCGACCAGCCCGTGGGAGCCGCGGCCATCAACTCGGTACCCCGCGCCATGATTGCCTCCGAGCTCGAGCGGATTGCCCGCGAGCATGGCTGGCATGGCGGCTTTGCGGTGGAGGTGTCGGTGCCCGGCGGAGAAGAAATCGCACGCAAGACCTTCAACCCGCGCCTGGGCATTGAAGGGGGCATTTCGATTCTGGGAACGTCGGGCATCGTGCGGCCCATGAGCGAGGAGGCCCTCGTCGAGTCCATCCGCCTGGAGATGCGCATGAGACGTGCGCAGGGACTGCGCGACCTTGTGCTCGTGCCGGGAAACTACGGCCAGGACTGGGCGCAAGACAGGGAAGGCGTCGACCCCACACATATCGTGAGCTGCTCGAACTTCCTGGGCGAGGCGCTTGATTACGCTGGTGTGCTCGGCTTTGAGACGCTTGTGCTCGTGGGGCATATGGGCAAGCTCGCCAAGGTCGCAACGGGCGCCATGAACACCCACTCGCGCGTGGCCGACGGGCGCGCCGAGGCGTTCGCGGCACATGCAGCCCTGGCAGGTGCAGGGCGCGACGACATCGCCCGCCTTATGGAGTGCGCCACGACCGACGAGGCGCTTGAGGTGCTCGCGGGGCACGGCCCAGGCGAGACGGCCGTCTCAGATGAGCGAGAGTGCCTGCTCGCCACAACGCTGCGCGGCCTCACGCAGGCAATTGCGTGGCACGTAAGCCGGCGAGGAGACCCCGTACGCTGCGAGGTCGTGGTGTTCTCGAAGGCATGGGGCGAGTTGGGACGATCGGGTGGGGCGCAGGAACTCTTGGACAGGCACCGCGTGCGCGGCACGGCGGCAAGGAAGGAAGGCCGGATATGATCGACTTTGTGGGAGCGGGCCCGGGCGCCGTCGACCTCATAACCGTGCGCGGCATGCATGCCCTGCAGCAGGCAGACGTCGTGGTGTACGCAGGCTCACTGGTAGATCCCGAGATGCTGTCGTATTGCCGTCCCGAGGTGAAAGTGCACGACTCGGCACATATGACGCTTGAGGAAGTCGTCGACGTGCTCGTGGCAAGCGACCGCGCAGGCAAGCACACCGTGCGCCTGCACACGGGAGACCCGGCCATGTACGGGGCCATCCGCGAGCAGATGGACCTGCTCGACGAGGCAGGCGTGACCTATCGGGTGATACCCGGCGTGTCGAGCGTGTTTGCCGCGGCAGCGGCCCTCAACTGCGAGTTCACCCTGCCCAGCGTGTCCCAGTCGCTCGTGCTCACACGCGTGGAGGGGCGCACGCCGGTGCCGAGCGGCGAGGAGCTGCGCACGTTTGCCGCCCATGGCTGCACCATCGCGCTCTTTCTCTCCTGCGGTCTGCTCGAACGCGCCCGTGAGGAGCTGCTTACAGGAGACCTGTCGCCCCAGACCCCGGCGGCCCTTGTGTATCGTGCAAGCTGGCCCGATGAGAAAATCGTGCGCTGCGATGTAGGGAGCCTGCCCGAAGCGGCCCGCGAGGCAGGACTCAGCAGGCAGGCAATCGTGCTCGTGGGAGACGCCCTAGCCGGCAGCCTTAAAGCCGCCCACGCCGAGCGGTCGCTGCTCTACGACCCGAGCTTCACGCACGGCTACCGCGTGGGAACGGGTGGAGACGAAACGCTGGCAGGCAGCGCGGATGCGGGCCCGGCGGCGCAGGATGACACGCAAGGTATGCAGGGCACGCAGGACCTACGCGACCCGCACGACGAGGCGCACGCATGAGCCAGATTGCCATCGCGGGGTTCACGACAAGCGGCTGCGTTCTGGCCCAAAAGATAGTCAGCGAACTGGAAGGCGCCCGTGCCTGGGCACCGCACCGCATCTCCGAAGAAGTGGGCCTACCCGGCTTCGACAGTGTCGGGGCATGGGCAGGCGAGGCTTTTGCGCACGGCTGCGACGGCATCGTCTTCGTGGGAGCGTGCGGCATCGCCGTGCGCGCCATAGCCCCGTATGTGACCAGCAAGATGCACGACCCCGCTGTCGTGTGCGTGGACGAGGCCGGCACTTGGGCAATATCCCTGCTCAGCGGCCATGTGGGCGGCGCAAACGACCTTGCGCGCCACATCGCGCGCATCGTGGGGGCCACGCCTGTCGTCACCACGGCCACCGACGTGCGCGGCGCCTTCGCCATCGACGAGTGGGCGGCACGGCAAGGCCTCGTCATCGCAAATCCCCAGCTCATCAAGCATGTTTCAGGCGCACTGCTCGAGGGTGGGCACGTTGGGGTGCGCGTGGGACGGCAGGTGTCCCTGACAGGCGAGCTTCCCGCGGGGTTCGTGCGCGAGGAGTGCGCAGGCGACACGAGCAGCGCAAGCGACACGAACGACACTGGCGACATCCGCAAGCCCTGCCCCGCAGGAGCCGCCCCCGACTCAGCGGATGCATCTCACGTTCTTCACGCGCACGTCCACATCGGGCCCGAGCTGCCCTGTGAAAACGACCCCGACACGCTGCATCTCATCACGCGCAACGCAGTGGTGGGCGTCGGGTGCAGGCGCGGTTGCGAGCCGGCAATCCTGCAAGACTGCGTCGAGGCAGCGCTGGTCGGCCTTGGTTTGGCGCCGGAATCAGTGCGCGCTCTGGCCACCATCGACCTCAAGGCCGCAGAGCCCGCCGTGGTCGAGCTTGCCGCAAAGCACGGCTGGCTCCTGCGCACCTTTAGCGCCCAGGCACTCGCCGCGCAAAGCGGTGACTTCGCATCGTCGGAGTTCGTGCGGGCCCACGTGGGCGTGGACAACGTGTGCGAGCGGGCCCTTGCCTGCTGCGGGGCCACGCGCATCCTCAGCAAGCAGGCCCATCAGGGAACGACCGTGGCCGTGGGCCTTGTGCCCAAGGCGCTCAGCTTTGATATGAAGGAAGGAAGCGACCATGCCTAAGCTCTACGTTGTGGGCCTGGGACCCGGAGCGGGAGCCGACCTCACCCAGCGTGCCCGCGCGGCGCTCGAAGAAAGCCAGGTCATAGCCGGATACACGACCTACGTCAACCTTGTGCGCGATGCCTTTCCCGAAAAAGAGCTGCTCGTAAGCGGCATGCGCGGCGAGGTTCAGCGCTGTCGGGCGGCCCTGGAGCATGCGGCAGGAGGGGCGACGGTGGCTCTCGTGTGCTCGGGCGATCCGGGCGTCTACGGCATGGCGGGCCTCGTGCTCGAACTCGCCCAGGACATGGGCCTGGCAGACGCAGTCGAGGTTGAGGTCGTGGCCGGTGTCACCGCCGCCACGGGAGGAGCGGCGCTTTTGGGCGCGCCCCTCATGCACGACTTCTGCCTCGTGTCGCTTTCCGACCTGCTCACACCCTGGGATGCCATCGAGGCGAGGCTGCGTGCGGCAGCGCGTGCCGGCTTTGTCATCTGCCTCTACAACCCCTGCTCCCACGGCAGGCCCGACCACCTGGCACACGCGACGCAGATCCTGCTTGAGGAGCTGCCGGCGAGCTGCGTGTGTGGCATCGCACATAACGTGGGCAGACCCGGCGAAAGCGCGCGCGTGCTCACCTTGGGCGAACTCGCGGATGCCCCGGCCGACATGACGAGCGTTGTCTACGTGGGCAACGCCACAACGCGCGAAATCGCCGGCCGCATGGTGACGCCGCGCGGCTACCAGGTGAGGCAGTAGATGGCAGGCGGCTCTCAGGCATGCCGCGTCCTCGTGTTCGCCGGAACCACAGAGGGCCGCGAGCTGGCATCATGGCTGAGCACGCAAGACGGCGTGGAAACGTGCGTGTCGTGCGCGACCGACTTCGGGGCGCACCTTCTAGGGGCGCTCCCCCACACTCGCGTCTTGGCACAGCGTCTGGACGAGGTGGGCATGGAACACCTCATGGCACAGGGCGCGTTTGATGTGGTGGTTGACTGCACGCACCCCTACGCAAGCGTTGTCACCGCGAATGCCCGCGCGGCAGCCCTGGCGCAGGGATGCGAGTACCTGCGCGTTGTGCGCGAGGGGGAGCCCGTTGGCGATTGGATTCGGGCGGAGTCGCCGGCGCATGCCGCCGAACTGCTGGCCGGCCTTCCCGGAGACATCCTGCTCACCACGGGCACGAAGGACATCGCCGCCTACTGCTCGCAACCCGGCCTTCGTGAGCGCATCTGGGTACGCTGCCTTCCCAACGAGGCATCGGTTCAGGCGGCGCGGCAAGCGGGCATCCCGCCCGAGCGCATCGTGGGTGCCATGGGACCGTTCTCCCTGGAAGACAACGTGGCGCTCATCAGACACAGCGGCGCGCGCATCCTCGTGACAAAGGCCTCGGGCACGACGGGCGGTTTTTGGGAGAAAGTGCAGGCAGCACGAAAGACGAGGTGCACGCTTGTCGTCATTGGGCGGCCGACGAAAGAAGAGGGCCTCACGCTTGAGGAGGCCAAGGCACAGCTGGCAAGGAGGTTTGGATGAGGGTCGACATCGTAGGCGCAGGACCCGCAGGTCGGGAAGGCATGACCCTTGGCGGCATGCAAGCACTCGAAGAGGCGCAGCTCGTCATCGGAGCCGCCCGCGTCTTGCAAGAGCTCGCCCTGGAGACAGATGCCCGCCAAGTGGCCCTGGTGAGTCCCTCGGACATCGCCGAGGTGCTGGCCGGCCAAGCCCAAGCAGGCATCGAGCGCGCGGCCGTGGCAGTCTCGGGCGACGTGGGGCTCTACAGCCTCGCCGCCCCCCTGCGTGCCACTCTGGCAAGCATGCCGAACATCGAGCTCCACGAGCACCCGGGCGTCTCCTCCCTGCAATGCCTGTGCGCGAGGCTCCATATGCCCTGGCAGGATGCCCATGTGCTCTCGGCTCACGGGCGGGCGTGCGATGTGGCCGGAGCCGCCCAATGCCACCGGCTCACCTTCGCGCTCACGGGCGGGGCGATTCGCGCCCACAACGTGTGCGCCGACCTCACAAGCCGCGGCATGGGCGACCTCACCGTGCACGTGGGCGAAAACCTCTGCAGCCCCCGCGAGCGCGTGCTGAGCGGCACGGCCACCGAACTCGCCCGCGAGACGTTTGAAGACCTTGCCTGTATGCTCGTTGAGAATCCCTCGCCTGTCGAGCGCGCCTGGCAGGCACCAGGCCTGCGCGACACCGACCTCACGCGCGGCGACGCTCCCATGACAAAGGAAGAGGTGCGCCAGGCCATCGTGTGCAAGCTGCGCCTCGTGGCCGACGCCTGCGTGTGGGACATCGGCGCAGGTACGGGCTCGGTGAGCGTGGAATGCGGCCTGGCGGCATGCGCCGGGCGCGTGTACGCCGTGGAGGAAGTACCCGAGCGCGTCGACCTCATCGCCGAGAACGCCCGCAAGCTCGGGGCGCTCAACGTCTTCACCGTCGAGGGGAAGGCGCCCGCAGCGCTTGACGGCCTGCCCGCCCCCACGCACGCCTTCATCGGGGGCTCGGCAGGCTCGTTTGCCCAGATCGCAGACGCGGTGCTCGCCGCCAACCCTGAGGCGCGCATGGTGGCAAGCGCCGTCACCATCGAGACGCTCTACCAGGCGCTTCAGGCATTTCAGGCACACGACATGGCCAACGTCGAGGTCGCGCAGCTCGGTGTGGCGAAGGCGCGCGATCTCGGCGGATTGCACCTCATGGCCGCCCAGAACCCCGTGTGGATCGTAAGCGGCCAAGGCGTGCGAAACGAGGGTGCCTCATGCTGACACCGCTGCCGCGCATCCTCATCACGGCGCCCAAAAGCGGCGCGGGCAAGACGACACTCACCTGCGCGCTCATGGGGGCCCTGCGCGAGCGTGGCCTGCGCATGCTGGCATGCAAGTGCGGCCCCGACTACGTGGACCCCACCTTCCATGAACGGCTGGGCGCCGTGCGCCGCCTCAACCTCGACGCGTTCTTTCAGTCCGAGACCCTCATGCGCGACCTTCTCGCCCACGCCGGGCGCGATTGTGACATCGTCTGCATCGAGGGCGCCATGGGATATTACGACGGCGTGGGGACAACAACCAAGGCCAGTGCCTGGGACGTTGCCTGCATCACCGACACGCCCGCCTTGCTTGTACTCGACGCACGCGGGGCATGTGCCTCGCTTGCCGCACAGGTGCTCGGCTTTGTCGCCATGCGCACGCCCAGTCATGTGGCGGGCGTCGTGCTCGACCACGCGAGCGCCGCACTTGCCGACAAGGTGGCGCCCGTCATTGAGCGGGAGTGCGGCGTGCCCGTGCTGGGCTATCTTCCCCACGACGAGGCGATTGCGCTTCCCAGCAGGCATCTCGGCCTCGTTTTGGCCCAGGACCTGCCTGACCTCGACGAGAAGCTCGCCCGCCTGGCCTCGCTGGCGCAGGATTGCCTCGACGTCGACGCGATCCTCGCGCTTGCCCAGGCGGCCCCGCAGCTCAGCTCCAGCGGCGCATGGCCCCTTCCGCCCTGCCTGGATGCACACGAATCCGCCCCCGTTATCGCCGTTGCCCGCGACGAGGCATTTTGCTTCTACTACGCCGAGGAGCTCGAGCTTTTGGAGGACCTGGGGGCCAAGCTTGCCTTCTTTTCTCCCCTACACGACGAGAACCTGCCCGAGGGAGCAAGCGGGCTCTTTTTGGGCGGAGGCTACCCCGAGCTGCACGTGCGCGAGCTTTCCTCCAATACCGCCATGCGCGAGGCCGTGCGCGCGGCACTGGCACAGGGCATGCCTGCGATTGCAGAGTGCGGAGGGTTCCTCTACCTGCTCGAACGCCTGACCGACGACGATGGCACAGCCTGGCCGCTCGTGGGCGCATGCCCAGGCGGGGCCGAGCGCAAGAAGCATGGGCGTTTTGGCTACACCGAGCTTGAGACACAGGGCGCAGGGCTTCTTGGACCCACCGGCACCGCACTGCGCGGGCACGAGTTCCATCGCTGGGAGGCCGATTACACCGACGCTGACGTGCTCGTTCGCAAACCCGAAAGCGAGCGCTTTTGGCATGCAGGGCACCACACCCCCAGCCTCTATGCGGGATTTCCCCATCTCTACCTGCCTGGATCTGTCGACGTTGCACGCAGGTTTGTGCATGCGTGTGCCGCATGGGGCGCGCAGAGAAAGGACGCGACGTGTACCTGCACCTTGTAAGCCTGGCCGCAGGCTATGTAGCCGACCTCGCTCTGGGCGACCCACACGGCTGGCCCCACCCCGTGCGCTGGATGGGCTCCCTCATCGCTCGGCTCGAGCCTGCCCTGCGCCGTACCTTCCCCGACACACCGCGCGGCAAGCGGGCTGCGGGCGCAGCGCTTGTGTGCCTGGTCACGGGCATCAGCGGTGGTGCGTGCGCGGCCGCGCTCGCCCTGGCGGGAGCCGTCAGTCCCTATCTATCCTGCGCGGTAGGGGCGCTTGTAAGTTACTGGATGCTTGCGACCAAATCGCTCAAGGACGAGAGCATGGCCGTGCTCGACGCCCTGGAACACGCGGGCCTGCCCGAGGCGCGCATGCGCGTCTCCATGATCGTAGGCCGCGACACGGCAGCGCTCACCGAAGAGGGCGTCACGAAGGCCGCGGTGGAGACGGTAGCCGAAAACGCCTCGGACGGCGTCATCGCTCCCCTTTTCTACCTGGCGCTGTTGGGACCAGTGGGCGGGGTCGTCTACAAGGCGATCAACACCATGGACTCGATGGTGGGTTACAAAAACGACCGCTACCTCGACTTCGGCCGCGCAGCCGCCAAGCTCGACGACGCGGTGAACTTTATCCCCGCTCGCCTGGCCGGCGCTCTCATGTGCCTGGCCGCCCCCCTTGCAGGCTTTGACGGCAAGCGCGCCTGGCGCACCTTTCGGCGCGACCGGCTCGCCCACACCTCGCCCAACTCCGCCCACACCGAGGCGGCCTGCGCGGGAGCCCTGGGCATACAGCTGGCCGGACCCAACTACTATGGCGGCGTGCTGGTGGAGAAACCCACGCTGGGCGAGGCATGCCGTGCGGTGGAACCCGCCGACATCCGCCGAGCAAACAGGCTGCTCTATGCCACAAGCCTGCTGGCACTGCCCGTATGCGCAGGACTCGGGACTCTTGTGTGGACGCTTGTGAGAGCGGCGGCGGGACTATGAGAAGACATGTTTGGATGAAGCCGCGCACACGTGCGGCACAGCGAACGGGAGGAGCGGCATGACCAACAAGCGCGCCAAGGCGATTATGGTGCAGGGCACAATGTCGGGCGCAGGCAAGAGCCTCATCGCCGCAGGTCTATGCCGCATCTTTGCCCAGGACGACCTTGCGGTGGCCCCTTTCAAGTCGCAGAACATGTCGCTCAACTCGGCCGTCACGCCACATGGCTTTGAGATTGGACGCGCCCAGGCGTTGCAGGCGCAGGCCTGCGGCATCCCCGCCGAGCCCGCGATGAACCCCATTCTGCTCAAACCCACAACCGACGTGGGGTCGCAGGTCGTTGTCATGGGCAAACCCGTGGCGAACATGGCGGCCCGCGACTACTTCAAATATAAGACGAGTCTCATTCCCACCGTGCAAGCAGCCTATGACGACCTGGCCTCGCGCCATGACGTCGTGGTCATCGAAGGCGCGGGCAGTCCGGCCGAGATCAACCTCAAGCACAACGACATCGTGAACATGGGTATGGCCAAAATGGCGGCCTCACCTGTGCTGCTTGTGGGCAACATCGACTGCGGCGGCGTGTTCGCCCAGCTTGTGGGCACGCATGCCCTGCTTGAGGACGACGAGCGGCGCATGCTCAAGGCTTGCGTTATCAACAAGTTCCGCGGCGATGTGACCCTTTTGCAGCCCGGCCTCGACGAGCTTGAGCGGCGCATGGGGATACCGGTGGCCGGCGTGGTGCCCTACACACCCCTTGACCTCGACGACGAGGACGGCTTCTCCGCCATACAGGGGTCGGGCGCAGCAAACGCCCTGCTCGACATCGCCGTCGTACGTCTGCCCCACATCTCGAACTTCACCGACCTCGACGCCCTCACCGCCCTGCCCGAGGTGCGCGTGCGCTATGTGAGCCATGCCGAGGAGCTGGGCCAGCCCGACCTTGTCGTGGTCCCCGGCACCAAGGCCACCCTGGGCGACCTCGCCTGGGTGCGCGCATACAACCTGGATGCCGCGCTGCGCCAGCATGCCGAGGCAGGTTGCCTCGTCTTGGGCATCTGCGGCGGGTACCAGATGCTGGGCCTGGAGATACACGACCCCCTGGGGGTGGAAGGCGGCGGGTGCCAAGAGGGTCTGGGGTTGCTGCCCGTACGCACCGCGTTCACCCAAGAAAAGACGCTTTGCAGCAGTGCGGGCACGACGTTGCAGCTTGAGGAGCCCTTTGCGGACCTGTCGAACCTGGACGTTGCGGGATACCAGATCCACATGGGACAGACGATGCTCGAGGGCGGCATGCCGTTCTGCCTGCTTGCAGATAACGGCGATGCAGCGGGCAATACCGCACAAGCATACGCATGCGTCAACGACAACGATACGGCCTATGACCAGCGAGGATGTATGCCCAGCAACGGCAGGCCCAGTGACGACGCGGGGCAGTCCACCTACGAGGATGGCTGCGTTGCAGGCACCGTGATGGGCACGTACCTGCATGGCCTCTTCGACTCCGTGCCCTTCACGCAAGCGCTTATCGACATGCTCCTCGCGCGCAAGGGAATCTCCGGCACGCGCATCAACGCGCAAGACCGCGCCACCCGCAGGGAACAGCAGCTCAATATACTTGCCGACACACTGCGAACCAGCCTCGACATGGACCTCGTCTATCGAATCTTGGAGGAAGGCATATGAGTGCAACCACCCTGGGCACGCTCGAGCATGTGAAGCCCGGTGACATCGAGACGCGCTCGTTTGAAATCATTACCGAAGAGCTCCGCCAGCGCGGCGTCAGCCTCGACCCCGCGACGGCGCCTGTCATCATGCGCGCCATCCACACGACGGCCGACTTCGACTATGCCGAGAACCTGCTCTTCTCCCCTGGTGCGATGCAGGCGGGAGTGGAGGCGCTCAAGGCGGGGGCATCCGTGGTGACCGACACCACCATGGCGCAGTCGGGCATCAACAAGCGCGCCCTGGCACGCCTGGGCGGCGAGGCCCTCAACTTCATCCGCGACCCCGAGGTCATGCAAGAGGCACGCGACAAGGGCGTCACGCGTTCCGCCATGGCCATGGAGAAGGCCGCCGGGTTGGGGCGCCCCCTCATCTACGCCGTGGGCAACGCCCCCACCGCCCTCGTGCAGCTGCGCGAGCTCATTGACAAGGGAATGGACATACCACCTGCGCTTATCATCGGTGTGCCAGTCGGCTTTGTAAACGTGACAGAATCAAAAGAGCTCATCATGGGGCTCAAGGACGTACCTTGGATCGTGGCGCAGGGCCGCAAGGGTGGCAGCAACGTGGCGGCCGCAATCGTCAATGCGCTGCTGTATGTGGCAACTGATAATGTGAGGGAGTGAGTTGGGGGCCTGAGGGGGTTTGTTTCTCGCTGGTCCTCGCCGCAAAAATCGCGGCTGCGGATTCGCTCGAAACAAGCCCCCTCAGGCCCGCACGCGCCATGCTGACCTGGCGCAAAGCGCGGGGATTGCGGGCTGGGGGGATCAAGGGAAATGCAAAGCGTCCCCCTGATCCCCCTGCCAGGTACGGGCCCGATACAGCAGGGGCCCACGTCTGCCATCGAGCGAATCCGCAGCCGCGCTGTGCGCGGCGAGGACCAGCGAGATGACAGACGTGGGCCCCGTCCGGGATGTATCGTGCCCTAGCTGCCTAGATGCTTTCCATCTCCCCCAACACGGCGTAGTACCACTCCTCGCCGGGGTCGCAGTAGGTGTTGGCAGCATCCATGGTGAGCTTGCCACCGTACATGTAGCCGAGGTACTCAACGTGAGCCCAGATGGCCTCTTCCCAGCTTGAGAAGCTGTGGCCCATCCAGCCCCAGGCGTTGTACGGCCTGAAGCAGTACGCGCCCATCGTCGACTCGATGCAGGAAATGGCCGGCGACCAGCGGGGATCGACACCGTAGGCAAGGGCAGCCTGGGCAAAAACGCGACCGTATCCCGACAGCGTGGAGCCGGCGAGGTAAGCGTCGATGCGGGCAGCCCATGCGTCGACAGTGGAATCGCCGGAGGTGGAGTTGTCGGGCTGGGAGGGTTCAGGCTCGGGCTCGGGAGTCGGGGCAGGTTCCGACCCGTTCGACTCAGAGGAAGACCCCTGGTTGGCATTTTGGTTCGAGTTGATGATCTCGTCGGCGCGGTCCTCGTCCACGCGCTCGGTGGTTCCGTCGGGCTTCGTCTCGATGAAGATGGTCTCGCCTGTGGACGGATCAGTCTCGGTCGTCACCGTGGACTGATCGCGCGACGCGGCAACCTGTGCAGCAAGCGCGGCCTGCCTGGCAGCCTCTTCCTCGGCAACGCGCGCCTCAGCCTCATCGGCAGCTGCCTGCACCTGGGCAAGCGCCTCAGCAGCCTCGTCCTCGGCCTGCTGGGCCTCGACGAGCAGGCTCTCTAGGTTCGCCTGTTCCTGCTCAAGTTCATCTTGGAGCTCGAGCAAGCCCTCAAGCTGGCCAGACGTGTAGGTTTGCACCGTATTGAGATAGGTCAGCGTGGCAACAAAGTTCTCAAAGCCATCCGAAGACAGAATGACGTTCAAAAGGCCGGCGGAATTCTGCGAGAACTTGTACTGCGTGACCATGGCCGAAGCGGCCTTTTCCTGCGCACCGGGTATACGGGCCTCGATGTCGGCAATGCGCGCACGGCAATCTTCGACATCAGCCTGAGCCTGAGCGGTGGCCTCCATGGCCTCGTTGTATGCCTGACTCTTTGCAGAGACCTCTTGCCGCAGCTGAGCCAGGGTCTCCCTGGAGTCGGCATGGGCGTCACCAATGGTCGGGCCCAGCGCCCAAGCACCGCCAACCGTTATTGCAAGCCCCAGGGCCACGGCCGCAATTGCGCGGCCATACGGCCTAGAGCAGGCTTTGCTTTCATCTGAAAGCGCCATACGTTTCCTCCTGAAAGGGGTAGGGATCATGGCGTATAGCGCTCTATTGTAATATAAGAATGTGTGCATAGAAAGAAGCCGGGTTCTGCGCTTCGTTTCAGGTGCTTGAATAACCCCTGATGGCAGAACCCGGCTCTGTATACACGCTGTACGAAAAGACCTAGTTGTGGGTCACGCGGACGTCACCGAATGCATAACCCCAGTCCATCTGAGCGCAGGCGTTGTGAGCGACGACTGCTTCGCCCTCAACGGGAATGCAGATGAGGCCACCGTCGCCGCCGCGGTCTTCCACGGCCTCAAGCACGGCCTTCGCCGCGTCGCTGGGAGTCTGGCCCGCCCACAGCACGCGGGCATGCAGCTGGTAGCCGGCGCTTTCCTGGATGAAGCGCTCACCCGTGCCCGTGCATGAAACAGCCAGCGTCTGCTGGTTGGCGTACGTGCCTGCGCCGGCAATGGGAGAGTCGCCCACACGACCCGGCTGCTGGTTGGTCACACCACCCGTGGAGGTACCTGCCGCAATGTTGCCTGCAGCGTCACGTGCGACGACGCCGATGGTGCCGTGGCCGGGCTTGTCCCAACCGCCGTCAGGCAGAGCCTGAAGCTCGGCGAGTTGCTTGACGCGCTCGGGCAGAATGAAGTACGACTGCGGGGCAGTCTCGACGCCCCAGGCCTCGCACTGGGCCTCGGTGGGCTCCACCATGAGGACGTGCGGAGTCTTCTCCATGACGGCGCGGGCAGCGTCGATGGGGTTGCGCACGCAATCGGCACCCGCGACGGCGCCGCAGCGGCCGTCGCCGGTCATGACGCAGCTGTCCATCTCCGCCCTGCCCTCGCTCGTGAGAGCCGCACCGCGGCCCGCGTTGAACTCGGGGGCGTCCTCCATCACATGCACGCCGGCAACAACGGCATCGAGGGCGCTACCGCCTGCGTCGAGCACCGCCATGGCGGCGTCGAGGGCGCGCTTGATGTCTGCAGCGGCCTGCTGCTCGCGCTCGGGCGTGAAGGGGTGACGGCGACGGCCGGCACCGCCGTGGACAACGACGACCGGCTTGCCGGCAGCGCCTTCAGTGGAATAAACGATAGGAGTCTCAGCCATTTGAGCGACCTTTCGTGTGACATGGGCAATGGGCAAAAACAGCCCCGCGGGCGCTTCCCGCATGGGTGTGAGCAGTGTAATCCACCTTGATGCAGCATGCTTGTGCAAATCGCTAAAGATAGATGTCTTGAAAGGTGCAGTTGCCCTCAAATGGTAGAGTCTTTTCGCACATGCGAAGGGAGACGTGATGGAAAGAAGCGAGCTGCTCGCGCTTTTGGACGAGGTTTCACAAGGTCGCGTGCCTGCCGAAGAGGCGGCACGGCGCATCGGCACAGCCGACGTGGCCAAACTCGAATACGCCACCCTCGACCTACAGCGCGGCGCACGCCAGGGCGTGTCGGAAGTTGTGTACGGCGCAGGAAAGACCGCCGAGCAAATTGCCGGCATCGTAGGCGCCCTCGTGCAATCCGGCCAGGCCCGCGTCATGGTGACGCGCCTTGACCAGGAAAAAGCCGCCGAAGTCCAGTCTCTCTTAGAAAACGGTACACAATCAGACATTACTCTCGCCTACCATGAGCAGGCTCGCATGGGCATCGTAGGCGATAAGCCCGCAGCGGATAGCGAGGGGACGATTCTCGTCGTATGCGCAGGTACGAGCGACCTTCCCGTGGCCGAAGAGGCGGCCCTTACCGCCGAGATGCTCGGCAACCGCGTCGTGCGCGCCTGGGACGTGGGCGTGGCCGGCATCCATCGCCTCCTTCGCCATGCCGACGACATCGCAGACGCAAGTGTCATCGTCGCCGTCGCCGGCATGGAGGGGGCGCTTCCCAGCGTCGTCGCAGGCCTGGCGAGCTGCCCCGTCATCGCCGTGCCCACAAGCGTGGGTTACGGGGCGAGCTTTGGCGGAGTCACCGCCCTGCTGGCCATGCTCAACAGCTGCGCCAGCGGCGTGAGCGTCGTCAACATCGACAACGGCTTTGGGGCCGGCTACCAGGCGAGCCTCATCAACCACCGCCGCTAGCGGCACGTCATCCCGCCGCCGGAAAGGATGATCTCATGAGAAAGACCCTCTATCTCGAATGCGCGTCGGGCATCAGCGGCGACATGGTCGTCGCATCCCTGCTCGATTTGGGGGCCGATGAGCAGCGCCTGCGCAAGACGCTCGCAAGTCTGCCGCTCACGGGGTACGAGGTCGTCGTGAGCGAGGTGGCGAAGAACGGTGTGCGCGCCCGCGACTTCGACGTGCGACTCCAGGCCGAGCTGGAAAACCACGACCACGACATGGCGTGGCTCTACGGCCATCTTGAAGGTGATGCCACGTGCGCCCATGCGCACGAGCATGGGCAGGCCGAAAATTCCAGGCACGACCACGATCACTCCCATGCGCATGAGGGTGAGCATTCCCACGAGGGCGCGCACCACCACCATGAGCATCGCAGTCTGGCCGATGTTCTTGCCATCATCGACGCCGGCACGTTGACCCAACGCGCAAGGTGCACGGCCCAGCGCGTATTCGAGGTCCTGGCCCAGGCGGAGGCGCAGGCGCACGGCACTACGCCGGAAATGGTCCACTTCCACGAGGTGGGTGCCGTCGACTCCATCGTCGACATAGTATCGGCGGCCGTGTGTCTCGATGCGCTCGACATCGACGAGGTCGTGGTCCCCTTTCTTTGCGAGGGAAGCGGAACCGTGCGCTGCGCGCATGGCATACTGCCCGTGCCCGTGCCTGCTGTATGCGCCACGGTGGCTCAGCACGGCATCGCCCTGCATGTACTGCCTGTCCAGGGCGAACTCGTCACGCCCACAGGTGCAGCCATCGTGGCTGCAACGCGCACACAGGACAAGCTGCCCGCCGCTTTCCGCATCATCGCGACCGGCGTGGGGGCCGGCAAGCGCGACAACAAGGGAACAAGCGGCATCCTACGCGCGCACCTCATTGAAACGGATGCACCGCAGCACAGCGACGCGCAAGAAGACACCACGCCTCGCGAAATCTGGAAGCTCGAGTGTGATGTGGACGACTGCACGGGAGAAGCGCTCGGCTATTGCATGGAAGCGTTGCTCGCAGCGGGTGCAAAAGAGGCCCACTTCGTCCCCGTCTTTACAAAGAAAAACCGCCCCGCGTGGCAGATTCAAGTCATCTGCGACGAGGGGCGGCGCGAGTGCTGCGAGAATATTCTCTTCTTGAACACGACCACCATCGGCGTGAGGCGTCAGCGCATGGAGCGCACGGTGCTTGTACGCAGGTCCTGCAAGGTGGCGACCCCGCTTGGCACAGTAGAAGCCAAGACGGTGGAGCTTCCCGGCGGGCAGACGCGCACAATGCCCGAGCACGACAGCCTTGCAGCCCTTGCGCACGCAAGCGGCAAGGGCTACCAGGAAGTTTTGCGCATCGCGCTTGCTAGCATGCTGCCTGAATCACCTTGCGGGCAAGCATAGAGGCCTCGCCCTTTCCACTCTGGGCATCAAACGCGAGACGATCGATAATTGCCTGGCGCACGGCAGGGTCGATATCGACCTGGACAAACTCAACGAGCGCCTGAAGCATCTCAGGGTACTCCTCGTCGCCATGCATGCACTGGATGGCCTCGTCCATGAGCGGCCATGCCTTGCTCGACCACTCCGGGCCGCACATGCCCAGGCTCACGAAATAGAGGAACGCATTGAGGCGCACGAGGCCCGACTCTTCCTCGAACAGGCAGTCTTCGGCACTCGTAAATGCCTCGGCGACGGCCTCGGGCGCATAGGGCGCGATGTGGGCAAGCGCGTCAAGCGACTCCCACCGCGTCTGGGCCTCGGGGCGCCCGACGGCGCTCACGAGAACGTCGGCATAGGCGGCAACCTTTTCGGGAACAGAAACGCTGGCCACGGCAAAGGCGTGGGCGGCAATCTGACGCTCCTTACGGCTGCGGCCAGAAAGGGCCTGCTGCCACAACTGCATTACCTGCTCTTCGGCTGACATGTCGCTCATAGCTGCCCCCTGATTGACTTGGTTGATGTAGACCTCCCATTTTAGTCAAAAGGGCAGGAAAAAGGCACCTCGCCGCTGGCCCTTGTCTCAAAAACCAAACAAACGGCCAGCGGCGAGGATGCAAACTTAGCGAACGCGACGAGCCAGATAGCAGTGATGGATGCGAGCGTTGCGCTCGAAGTCGCGCGGAATGGTGGAGGCGGTCACATCCTCGAGCTCGATGCCGGCCTTGTCGAGCTTCTCAAGGTCGGGCTCAAAACCGCGCAGGTTGCACGAGAAGATGATCGAGCCGGTGCGCGTGAGAAGGCGCGATGCGCCGATGATGAGCTCGGAGTGGTCGACCTGCACGTCAAAGCCGCGCTTGTGCATGCGCGCGGAGTTGGAGAACGTCGGCGGGTCGATGTAGATGAGGTCCCAGCGGTTGCCGGTGCGGCGCTGCTGCGAGATCCACGGCATGACGTCGGCCTGCACGTACTCGTGCATGGGGCCGGAGAAGCCGTTCTGCTCCATGTTGCGCTGCGCCCACGCCAGATAGGTCTTGCTCATGTCCACCGTGGTGGTCTGATATGCGTCACCCGCAGCCGCATAACAGCTGGCAGCGCCGGTGTAGGCAAACAGGTTGAGGAACCGCACGCGGCTCGAGCGCTCGGCGATCATCGAGCGCACGATGCGGTGGTCGAGGAAGAGACCGGTGTCGAGGTAGTCGGAGAAGTTGACCTCAAAGAGCAGGCCGCCCTCCTCGACAAGGGCCGTGCGGCCCTGACGGACGCGCTCGGAGTACTGCGAGCCGCCCTTGGAGTGGCGGCGCACCTTGAGGAAGACGTTCTCGGGATCGACGCCGAGCACGCGCGGCGTGATGGCGAGCGCGTCGGCCAAACGGCGCTGGGCCAGGTTCTGGTCGATGCCGCGAGGAGCGGCGTACTCGCTCATGACAACCCAACGACCAGGCGTGATGTCGCTTCCCTGGTAGAGGTCGATGCTCACCGCGTAATCGGGCAGATCGGCGTCATAGATGCGGTAGCAGCTGATGTTCTCCCTGCGGGCCCACTTGCCTGCAGCCTTGGCGGCCTTGTGCAGGCGCGCCGCAAACTGGTCGGAAGCAGGCACGAGCACGTCGATCTGGCCGGCGTCACCGGGAAGGTCGATGGTATGGAAGAGCTGCGGGGCAGGTGCGGCCTGGGCGGCACGGGAACCCTCGAGGGCCTCGCCCTCAGACTGGGAAGCGTCCTCGTCCTTGGCGCCGGCCGCGGCCTTCTGCACCATGGCGCGGGCAGCCTGGGCGGCGCTGGGGAAGACGAGGATGGAGGCGTCGTCCTTGCCGTTGATGACGTTGCACACAACCTCGGGCTCGATGGAGAGCGTGCGCTGGAGGATGTCGGTGGTGACGAGGGCCGCAAGGGGCGCCTCGGCCAGCTGCTCGCCACGGGTGAGGGCCGCCATGGCCGCCAGGCGGGCAGGCAGGTCGCCCATGAGGCCCACGATGCCCTCGTCGGGCAGGGCACACACCACGACGGGGTCGCTCAGGCGCTCCTCCCCCAGGTCGAGCACGGCGGGGCCACAGGCCTGGACGTCGAGCAGGCCGTCGACACCGGCGCGCTTGGCCATGTCGGCGAGCTCCACGCGTGCCGCGGGGTCGGTGCAGGCAACGCTCACGCGCACGCCGCATGCGCGCCCCGCCTCAAAGCGGGCCTGGGCGTCGCGCAGGATCTCGTCCCATGCCTGGGCGTCATGGCCGAGCCAGCCGGTGAAGCCCCAGTAGCGCTTTACGAGGCGCGGAGCGCGGTCGGCGGCGATGCATGCGGCCTCGACGTCGAGCGCGGGCGAGGTGCCGAGCGGGTCGACGAGATGGGCGCGGTTGTTGCGACGGCAGACCTTGGTCCAATCTGCCAGGCTGAGCAGCAGGTCGGCCATGTCCTCGCGCACGAAACCCGCACGGCCAGAGGCGACGCGGCCGCGGGAAGGCACGCGATACCCATGGTCGATGAGCGAGCCGCCGCCCAGGTCGAGCGAGAAGAGCGTCTTGTTGGCACGCACGGTGGCCACAATGCGCACATCGGGACGGTCGACGTCAACGAAGGGGCGGCTGCCGCGCAGCTCGCGCAGACGGTCGCAGATGGCATCCTTCACGCGCAGGGTCGCAAAGCGCATGTCGCGCACGCCGTCGTTGCCGCCGCGCGCCTCAACGGCGATGGTGGCGTTCTCGCCGACGTGGCGCTCCCACGGGAACGCCTTTGCGGCCTCGTACAGCTCGTCGATGCTTGCCACGGGGTAGCGCCCCAAGACGAGCGTGACACGGCTTGCCAAGCGCGCCCACAGGCATACCCGATACGCGCAGGCAAGATCGCCGTAAAACGAGACGCTGCCGCGCAGGGGCCTGATGCGACGCGCACCCAGCCCATGGAGCTCCTGGGCGAGCGGCTCCTCGAAGCCTGCGGGACACAGTGCCGCGAACTCAAGCTCGGCGGCGGTATTGTCGATGTCGGTGCCCATAAGCGTAGGGTCCTTCCTTACTCTCGAGACCCGGACGGGTCGTAGAAACTCTCCAGGCCATAGGCCTGGGCAAAATCAAAGTCTTCAAAATCCTCGTCGTCATCATCGGCGTCATGGACCTGGTTGCAAGCGTTGTCATGATCGTGGTTATGGCCGCAACCGCATGCATCGCCACCCGCGTGTCCATGCTCCTCGTCCTCGTCAAAATCAGAGGTACCCAGGGCCGACCAGTCCAGGCCATGGCTGGCACAGGTCTGCTCGTCCTCATACATGAGGGCAACAGCCTGCGTGCCGAGTTTGCCTGCACCGATCGCGGAAAGCACGCCATAGAGGTCGCGAGCCGTGTCAACACCAGGAAGCGTGAGTTCCATGGACTCGGCTGCCTGCTCGATAAGGTCGATGTCCTTCACGTAGTGGTCGACGGTGAAGCCGGGCGCATAGTCACCCGCGAGCACCTTGGGCCCAAAGGTCGAAAGCGCCTTGGAATCGGCCATGCCACCAGCGAGGGCGTCGAGGGTCTGAGCGAGGTCAAGGCCGGCCTGCTTAGCAAAGGCGAGACCCTCGGCAAAGCCTACCATTGCGCCGGCGAGCGCCGTCTGGTTGGCGAGCTTGGCAAGCTGACCCTTGCCAGCCGCACCAAAACACACGATTTTCGAGCCCATGCAGGCAAGCACGTCGCGCACGCCGGCGAGCGTCTCGGCGTCGGTGCCACAGAAGATGGTGAGCGTGCCTGCCGCCGCACCCTGGGGGCCGCCCGTGACAGGGGCGTCGAAGGCATGCTTGCCGGAGAGCTCGGCGACCTCGGAGATGTCGCGTGCGAGCTGCGGGGAGGACGTGGTCATGTCGATGAGGTAGGCGCCGGGCGCACTGACCTCGAGAATGCCGTCGTGACTCAGGTAGAGGTCCTCAACATCGGAGGGAGTGCCCACCATGGTGATGACGACGTCGGCATCGCGCACGGCAGAGGCGACGTCGGGGGCAAGCTGGGCCCCGCGGGCAACGAGGGGGGTGCACTTTTCGGGAGTGCGATTGAATACGCGCAGCTCATGGCCAGCGTCGATGAGGTGGCCCGCCATAGCGGCCCCCATCGTGCCGCAGCCGATGAAAGCTATCGTGCGCTTTGAGGTCATGGATGTCCTTTCACAGTCGAGGCGCCCGCAGGCGCCCCGTCGAAACAACGTGTGTTATCGCTTGGATGCCCGCGCGTCCTGCGCACGGTCGGTGCCCCAGAAGGCCAAGGCCACCATTCCGGGACCGACATGGCCGCCGATAGTGGGGTCGAGCGTGAAGCGCTGTATGGAGGGGCAGGCATCGCCCAGCTCGGCGCGTACCATCTCCTCGACCGCTTCGGCCGCCTCGGTATCGTCGGCGTCGACGATACCGATCATGTGCTCGGCATCACCGCGATAGAACTCCTTGAACTTCTTCACGAGACCCTTGAGCGCCTTCTTGCGACCGCGCGACACGCCCGTCAGTGTGAGCGAGCCGTCGAGGCCATACGTAAGGTCGGCCTTCATGTCGAGCACAGCGGAGACGGACGCAGCCGCCTTGGGCACGCGGCCGCCGGCAACGAGCCAATCGAGCGACTCGAGGGTGAAGTAGCCGTGGATGCGATGCTTGTTGGCCTCAACCCACTCGACGATCTCGCACATCGTCTTGCCCTCGTCGCGCAGCTTGCATGCCGCTTGGCACAGAAGGGTCGCCGTGAGGGAAGGAGCGCAGGAGTCAATGACCGCAAGGTCGAAATCCGGGTGCTCGTCCTTCAAAAGGTACGCGGCCTGGCGAGCGTCGTTCACCGAGCTCGAAAGGCCACCGGTAAGCGAAAGGTACATCGTGGGCACGCCGTCTTCGGCGCAGGCGCGGAAGATTTCCACGAACTCGCCCGTGGGCACGGCGCTCGTCAAGACGCGCTCGCCGGCGCGCATCCTATCGTAGAACTCCTTGACCCCTATCGACTTGTACTGGTCATCCCAATGCTGGCCGTCGGCCATGACAAAGGGGAACTCCACCACATCGACGCCCATGCGCTCGGCAAGCTCATCGGTGACAGCGGAGGTGGAGTCGAGGATGATGCGACAGGCGGGATGGGTCGAGAACGTCTTGAAGTGCGACACAGCTGCCATAGGGCACCTTTCATGAAACAAGGCGGGGCGACCACGCAGGCCGCCCCGCCCGAAACTCGATTGACTTGCCTGTTACTGAGCCATCGCGGGCGCGGGGGCAATCGGCTTCAGGATACCGAAGCCGCCGTCCTTGCGACGGTAGATGACGTTGACGTCGCCCGTGTCCTTGTTGGTGAACACGAAGAAGTCGTGGCCGAGCAGATCGGTCTGGAGCAGGGCCTGGTCGACGGAGAGCTCGGTGAACTCGATGAGCTTCTCGCGCAGAATCTCCTCGGAGTCCTCCTCAACCGCGGGCTCAGCAGGCTGCTCGATGAGGTCGGCAAGGTCAACCTCGCTGGCGGGCGCAGGAGCGGCGCCGCGCTGACGACGGTCGACGACGCGCGTCTTGTACTTGCGCAGCTGGCGGGAAACGCGGTCGGCTGCAAGGTCGATGGCGGCGTACATGTCCACAGCGGCCTCGCTGACACGCACGACGGCGCCCTTCACACGCACGGTGACCTCAACGACCTGGGGAACCGGGTTGGACGGGTTGTGCTCGACGCGCAGCACGGTCTCGGCTTCCATAGGCATATCAAGCACGTTGGTGGCAGCCTGGAGCTTTTCCTCGACGTAAGAACGCATGGCAGCGGTGACTTCGATGCCACGACCGGTGACGGTGATGTTCATACTCGCTCCTATCTCTCGACTTACTGGATGGCCAAAGCATACCCCATCTTTGACAGAATATGTTCGTGACTGCGGCAAATGGTGGCAGATAGAAAGCGGCCGTTTTGTCACCAGGGGCGCGATTACTCCTCGCCCTCGCCCTCCTGGGACTCCTCGGCCGCAGCCGCATCGGCAGCCGCCTGCGCGGCCTGGGCGTCGGCGTACTGCTGGGCAACGCCGTTGATGACGAGCTGGTTGGACGAGGAGATGGTGGCGAGGTCGCCGACCCAACGCTTGCGGATGGCGCTGAGCTCACCGGAAGAGGTAAGCGCGTCGAACGCCGAGGTAACCGCGGAGGGCAGGCTCGTGTTGGTGGCGGCGATGGCCACACCGCGCGCATCGGCCAGGTAGAAGGCAGCGGCCAGGCTGATGTCGGAATAGCCCATGGCCAAATAGCCGCCCATGAACGAGTCGCACGCCACATAGGCCACACCGCCCGACTCAAGCGCCGCAAAGGCGTCGTTGAGCGTGGAGAAGCCGCTGAGCTGGGCGCCGGGGGCCGCCTGCTGGGTGGCGCGGGCGCTCGCGGAGTCGTTCTGCACGCCGACCGTGGCACCCTCGAGGTCGGTGTCAGAAAGCGTCCCGGAGAAGTTGCGGGCAAAGACGGCAGGTGCCGACTCGGCATAGTTGCCCACGAGGACCTCGCTGCCGGGCAGCGTGGAGGTGCTCACTCCCATGGCAATGTCGCACGTGCCGCCCGCGGCGCCGTTGTAGGTGGCGCCGACGTTGACGAACTTGACCTCGCAGCCCAGCTGCGTGCCCAGGGCAAGGGCCACGTCGACGTCGATGCCCTGTAGGCGGGTGCCGTCGGAAGTGGGCCAGCAATAAGGGGCGTTGGAGGTGTTGACGCCCACCGTGAGGACGCCCTGCTCAAGCGTTGCGCCCGCCGGCAGACTCGAGACCTGCTTGACGTTGCCCAGAGCCTCCTGGGTGGATGGGTAGTTTGCGCAACCCGTGCACAGGGCCGCCAGGCCCATCGCCGCAGCCGCACCCAACCCCGCCACAAAACGGCGGCGCGTCATCGTCTGGTACATCTTCGCAGGCTCCTGCCTCATCAGGGGGCGCACCAGGCGCGCCCCAACTTGCTTGTCAAGCGTTCCCCTCGCCTGACCTGGTATTTGACCCCACACTCGCGTGCTGGGACTTTCGCTACGGACGCCACGGCGCCCTCACTGGAGGCCCTCTCGCCCGCGGGGCTGTTTGCCCTCAAAGTATACGGGCGGCACGACTTACTTCTAGGACGCGCCATGCTCACCCCCGCGCGCACGCGGGTGGCTTACGTGGATCCTTTTGGCCGCGTTTGCCTTGGACTAAGGTTCGCCCCCGCAGGGGCTCCCCCGCAACCACAGACACGAGGAGAACCTGCTTAGCATACCAAAGCCCGATGTGTCCTGCGCGCGTCGTATACTTACGGCATGGAAAAGATTGCTTCGGACATACACACAACATGGCAGGGCAGAGCCGTGGGGCTTCTCGACCTCGACGCGTTCTTCGCCTCAGTGGAGGTGCTCGACCACCCAGAGTGGCGGGGCCTCCCCCTCATTGTGGGCGGCGACGCCGACAAGCGCGGCGTCGTGTCCACATGCTCTTACGAGGCGCGCGAGTTTGGCGTGCACTCGGCCATGCCCTCTGCGCAGGCAAAGCGCCTGTGCCCCGACGCCATTTGGGTGCAGGGCCGCCACAAACGCTACAACGAGGTGTCCCGCCAGGTGATGGGCCTCATCCTCGACGAGACGCCCTACATGGAGCAGATGAGCGTGGACGAGGCATACTTCGACGTGACGCCGGGGCGTTTCTCGTGCACCGACCCGGTCGAGGTCTGCGCCCGCATCAGCGCGGCCGTGCAGCGCCTGGGCATCACATGCTCAATCGGGCTCTCCACCAGCAAGACGGTGAGCAAGATTGCAAGCGAACGCAACAAGCCCAACGGCACAACGGTGGTGTACCCCGGCTGCGAGGCCGACTTCTTGGCCCCCATGGGCGTGCGGGCCCTGCCGGGCGTGGGGCCGCAGACCGCCGCCACGCTCGAGCGGCTCGGCATACGCACGCTCGGAGCCCTGGCACAGGCCGACACGGCAACCCTGGCGCAACTGGGCAGCGTGGGCACATCGCTTGCCGCACGGGCGCGTGGCATCGACCCCTCCCCCGTGCAAGACTACTCCCTGCGCGCAGAAACCAAGAGCGTGTCGAGCGAGCGCACGTTTGTCCACGACCTCACAGGGGCCGAGGAGGTCCGCGACGCCCTGGCGTCGGTGTGCGCGCAGACAGCGCGTCGCCTTCGCGCAAAGGGACTCAAAGGCCGCTGCGTGTGCGTGAAATGCTGCCAGGAGTTCGGGCACACACGCACGGCGCAGCAGACACTGGAGCGACGTGTGGATGACGAGCACGACATCCTCCCCGTTGCCTGGGAGCTCCTGGGCCAGCTCTGGCGCCCCGGCGAGCACGTGAGACTTTTAGGTGTAGGGGTGTCAAACTGGCAGGAAAGTCTGCAGCAGGCAAGCCTCTTTGACGATGTGGAGCAGCTCGACCACGAACGCGAGCGACGCGAGAAGATTGCAGGCACAAAGGATGCACTGCGCGGAAAGTTCGGCGACGGGGTGCTCATGAGCGGCTCCGAGCTGCGGATGCGCCGAAGAACGCAAGACGGGCAGGCGTAGCGGTCGAGCAGCCCTGGGCTGGCTGGCCCGCCCAGGCGCGGGCGAAAACAGGGCGCCGGGGCGCCATCGGGCCGCAGGGCGGCTAGCCCGCCCAGGCGCGGGCGAAAGTCAGGCCGAACACCCGCGCGGCGCCGCAGACCTTGAGGGCGCGCGCCGCCTCCCCCATGGTGGCGCCCGTCGTAAAGACATCGTCGACAAGCAGGATGGTTTGCCCATCGAGGTGATGGAGCACGGCAAACGTGCCCCGGACGTTCGCCGCTCGACCCAGGCGCCCCAGGTCACGCTGGTCCTTGAGGGACCGGCGCGCCAAAACGTCGTCAAGGGGGACGCCGAGGAGGCCCGCAAGCTCTCGTGCCACCGCCTCCATGTGGTCAAAGCCGCGGCGGGCATATGCCTGCGGGGTACAGGGGACAAACGCGACGCAATCGAGCAAAGTGAGCTCCTGGGGCCAAGCCGCCCGCGCAGCCCGAGCCATCCCCTGCGCGATGAGCACGGCGAGCCGGCGCTCGCCGGCGTCCTTGTAGGCTCTCACCATGCGGTCGTGGGGCCACTCGAGCATAGCGTAGCTGCGCACACCGTCGAGCGAGGCGATGACGTCGGCGAGGCTTTCCTGGTCGGGCGCGGCGCCCCCTGCGTCCTCGTCGTCCTCGTCGTGCATCCGGCATGCGCATTCGGTGCACACGAGGCTGCCGAACGGCGCCCCGCACCGCGGGCATGCAAGGGCCTGGTCTATCTCCCAGAGGCGGGAGCGGCACTGGCTGCACAGGAGCTCCCCCATGGCATCGCATCCCACACACCGTGTGGGCCACAGCACCTCCTCCAACCCCGCACCGAGCGCTTTTGCTGCCGCGACCGCACCCGGGAAAAGGGCGCGTTTGCGCATACACCCGTCCATTCGCCTGCGGATGGGAACTCGCGTCTCCCATCTCCCCAACCTGACAAAGGGCATCGTATGCCGAGCAGGCGCCATGTGTCATGGAGCCCCCATGGATTTGAACCCAGAGGTCACGTAGACATAACAGGCCTGGTTAGATGGGCAAAATTAGGCTCTTCGGACAGGTGAAACTGACCCGCAAACAAGCGAACGGTGACACAAAGGCCCGCCCGGCACGTACATGCTCGAGCGGGCCAGACATTGACCGGCATATGTGCTGGGGTCGCACCGAGGCGACCTTACAGCTCCATGTTGGGCACCGCGTCGGCGGTGAGGGGCGCCGTCTCGCCGCGGTCGAACTTGCGGCGGGCGACGAGGGCAATCATTGCGGCGTTGTCGGTGCAGGCCGAAAGCGGCGGCAGGGTCACCCGCACATGGCGGCGGCCAAACGCCTGCTTGAAGGCCTCACGCAGCTCGGGGTTGGCTGTGACGCCGCCGCCGGCGCAGAAGTCGGTGACATGGCACTCGCGCACCGCCGTGACGGCCTTTGCCACCTGCACGTCGACGACGGCAGCCTCGAAGCTTGCGGCAAGGTCGGGCAGGTTGATGGCACGACCGGCGGCGTTCTCGGCGTTGATGTAGGTGACGACGGCCGTCTTGAGGCCCGACAGCGAGAAGCGGTAGTCGTGGCTGTGCAGCATCGCGCGTGGGAAGTCGATGGCCTTGGGGTTGCCCGTCTTGGCAAGGCGGGAGATGATGGGGCCGCCGGGATAGCCCAGACCGAGCGCCTTGGCCACCTTGTCGAACGCCTCGCCCACCGCGTCATCGAGCGTCTCGCCCAGAATGCGGTAGTCACCCCAGTCGCGCACGTGCACGAGCATGGTGTGGCCACCCGACAGCAGGCTCGCCACGAACGGCGGCTCGAGGTCAGGCGTCTCAAAGAGGTTGGCGAAGAGATGTCCCTCGAGGTGGTTCACGCACACGAGGGGCTTGTCAGCCGCCCAGGCAAGACCCTTGGCAAATGCCATGCCCACGACAAGCGCACCGACAAGACCCGGACCCTGCGTGACGGCAACGGCGGCCAGGTCGTGCGGGGAAAGCATGGCGCCCAAGCCGAGCGCCTCGCCTGCCTGCTCCATGGTCTCCAGGTAGACGCCCACAACGGCCTCGGTGTGTTTGCGCGAGGCAATCTCGGGCACGACGCCGCCGAAGCGGGCGTGAAAGTCAATCTGAGTGGCAACGACGTTGGCGATGATCTTGCCCGCGCCGTCGATGACGGCCATGGCCGTCTCGTCGCAGCTGCTCTCAACCGCCAAAATGAGCTCGCCGGCCGCCTTGAGAGCCTCGGCCTGCTCGGGCGTGCGCTCAGGATAGACGGGCGGCCACGCGCAGGAGCACGCCTGGGGGCCGGGCTCGACATCGGGGTTGGGGGCGGTGTCTTTGAGCGGAAGCTGCGCGGCCATGATGCGCGCACCCACGCCCGGAGCGTAGTAGTTGGGGCGAATGCCCTGCTCAACATAGCCAAGACGCTCGTAGAGACGCTCGGCGGGGGCGTTGCCCACCTCAACCTCGAGCGTTGAGGTTGTAACGCCGAGCATCTGGGCGTCGTAGGCAACGCGGCCCATGAGGCGCGCGGCGATGCGCTCGCCTCGACGCTCGGGGGCAACGGCGACGTTTGCAATCTGCAGCTCGCCGTCCACGACGGTGCCGCCCGCATAGCCCACGATGGTGCCGCGGTCATGCGCCACCCACCAGATATGGCCGGGAAGGGCAACGTCGTCGTAGAACACGCTCTCAGGCCAGGGCGTGTGGTGGGCATCGGCGAAGACAGCCGCCTCGAGCGCTGCCACGGCAGCGACGTCATTGACGCTCATGGGGCGCAGCTGCAGGTGGATGTCGCCCAGGGCGTCGTCGACGCCGCTCACGCGCACGCTTTCGGGCTCGGGCATGCCCAGGCGGATGCGCTCGTTTTCCTCGGCGTCGGACAGGCGCGTGTAGACAGGCAGGACAAGCGCGGGGTCGCCAGTCTCGGCTGCATCGAAGCGCTGCGCCGCCAGGCTTGCGCGCAAAAGGCCCTCGCCACTGGGGTACCAGGCCTCTTCGGGGGCAAAGCGAGCAAAACCCGCCTCCGCGTAGAGCGCGCGGTACTTGGCGATGCCGTCACCGGCAAGCACGATGTCGCCGGCGTCGGCACGACCGGCCCACAGGGCCACGGCGTCGGGGACCTTCATCACCGACTCGCTGGCAAACAGGCGATGTGCGCCCTCGTCGTCGACGCGATAGAGGCCGGGGTAGACCTCCTTGCGCATGGCATCGCCCACGACGCCCACTAGGCCGCGCACACCGCGGCGCCACACGCCCCAGGCCACGGCGTCGAGCGTGGAGGTGCCGTGCAGCGCGACCTCAAGGCCACATGCCACGCCCTTGGCAGTCGCCACGCCGATGCGCACGCCCGTGAAGGAGCCCGGGCCCGTGCCCGTGAGCACCGCGTCGACCTCGTCGCGCTTCATGCCGCACTGGGCAAGCATGCCGTCAATCACGCTCACGAGCTGTTCGTTTGCGTGTCGGCGGCACATCTGGTCGGCGCTGGCGATCATCTCCAAGCCACAGGGGCTTCCCGCCTCGTCGACCTCCATGCGGCCCAAAGCGCAAGCCAGCATGTCGGTCGAGGTGTCAACGGCCAGAATGTTCCATGCGCACGGGGCGCCTTGCTTTACAGCATTCACGTTCGATGCGTGCCTTTCGTCTTCGTCTTACCGCAGCGCCCGATGGCGCCGAGCCTTGTATCCCAAGCTTACAGGGAAAGCGCGTTGCGCTCAAACGCATGGGCAAGCTGGGCTGCCCTCTCCCCTGCTGCCGACAGTTCCACCACGCGCGCGGGCTCGGCGGCATCGGCACCCACGGGCTCGCGCGTGATGCGCACCTCAAGATGCTCGTCGCCCAATTCCTCGGCAAACATTTCCGCCCACTCTATGAGGCAGGCGCCGTCGTCCTCGAGGGCCTCGAACACGCCCACATCCTCAAGCTGGTCTGCGCTCTCGAGCCTGTAGAGGTCGAAGTGGAACAGCGGCATGCGCCCGGCGTCATGGACGCACATGATTTGAAACGTCGGGCTTGTGACAGGGCCCGCGTCGCCCAACCCGGCCGCCACGCCTCCCGTGAAGCACGTCTTGCCCGCGCCGAGGTCGCCGGTGAGAAAGACGACGTCGCCGGGCTCAAGGGCGCGGCCCAGCGCCTCGCCAAGGACACGCATGGCTTGTGAGCTGGCACAACGGAAGCGACCGGGGCCCAGGACCTCAGGGGTTTCTTGCTGACTCACCGAGCTTGCTCCTTTCCGGGGGCGGCAAGGCCCTCGGGCCTCACTTCGCCGCGCACAATCTGGCCCATGAGCCTAAAGTCGGCCTCAAGCGCCTCCATCTTGAACGGGTCGCGCAACACGGCCGCCGGGTGGAACGTGGGCAGCACGTAGAAATGGCCCGTCTTGAACACCTTGCCGCGCAGGTGCGTGATGCCCGCCTCGGTGCGCAAGATAAAGCGCGTCGCCGGGTTGCCCATCGGCATGATGACGTCGGGCCAGATGCTGCGAATCTGCTCACGTAGATAGGGCGAGCAGAGCTGGACCTCGTCGGGCCGGGGGTCGCGGTTGCCCGGTGGGCGGCACTTGAGGACGTTGGCGATGTAGACGTCCTCGCGGGGCATGAGCGCGGCCTGCGCAAGCATGCGGTCGAGCAACTCGCCGGCACGGCCCACGAACGGCAGGCCCTGCTCGTCCTCGTTGGCACCCGGTGCCTCTCCCACAAGAACCACCCGGGCGTCTTGAGACCCCGTTCCAAAGACGATGTTGCGCCGCGTCTCGCACAACGGGCACAAGCGGCAGTCACCCAGCGCCGAGCGAATCTCCTCCAGCTTGACCTCACGGGCGTGAGGCGACGGATGACCAGGTATCTTCAAGACGCAAGGCATGGTTGCACGACCTTTTCCCTGTTCAGGTGCCCAAGGGCCGCCGTTGCGACGGCCCCGGGAACGCTAGACGTACACCTTGGGCAGACGGATGTCGAAAAGACAGGCAACCTCGTAGTTGATGGTGCCCATCTTCTCGGCAAGCTCCTCGATGCTCACAAACTCGTCGCCGTCGGAACCCACCAAGGTCACGACGTCGCCCTCCTCAACGGGCTTGAAGCCGTCGGCGCCCGCCGCAAGCTCGGGCGGGACCTCAAACATGCACTGGTCCATGCAGATGTTGCCCACCTGGCGCAGGCGACGACCCTGGCAGAGCACCGAGAGGTTGTTGCTGTACACGCGCGACAGGCCGTCGGCATAGCCCACAGGGATGGTGCAGACCTGTGTGCCCTCATGGGCGATGCGGTACGTCATGCCGTAGCCCACGCCCTCCCCCACGTTGGGCTGCACGGCACGGGTCACGCGGGCGCGCACGCTCATGGCCTGGGTGAGCTCGAGCTTGTCGCGCGTGGTGTCGGCCGGATGCAGGCCGTAGAGACCCACGCCCACGCGCACCATGTCGAAATGGTACTCGGGATGTAGCACCGTGGTGGGCGTGTTTGCGCAGTGCACGATGCCCGGGTCGATCCCTGCGGCGCGGATGGATGCCACCGCGTCCTGGAAGCGTCGCGCCTGGACGGTGAAGTCCCAGTCGGTGATGCGGTCGGCCGTGGCAAAGTGCGTGAACGTGCCGTCGACCTCGACGCCGAGCAGCTTGTCGGCCATGCGCATGAACTCGGCCGCGCAGTCAGGCGCGACGCCGATGCGGTCCATGCCCGTGTCGATGGCAAGGTGATAGCGGGCCTTCGTGCCCTGGGCAAGGGCCTCCTCGGAGAGCCTGCCCAGAAACTCGAGGTCATAGACGGCAGGCATGATACGGTGCTCGACAAGGGTGCCCACCGAGGAGATCGGGGGCTGGGCCAGCATGATGATGGGTTCGGTGATGCCGCCCTCGCGCAGGCGCACGCCTTCGGCGACCGTGGCGACGGCGAACATGTCCACACCCACGCTGCGCAGCGCCTGGGCGACGCGCACGGAACCATGACCATAGGCGTTGGCCTTCACGACCGCGCAGAAACGCGTGGGAGGCTGCGTGAACGACTTCCACGCACGGGCGTTCTTCTTTATGGCCTCCAGGTCGACCTCGACCCAAGCCCAACGG
This sequence comes from uncultured Coriobacteriales bacterium, assembly GCA_902464015.1. Classification (GTDB taxonomy): domain Bacteria; phylum Actinomycetota; class Coriobacteriia; order Coriobacteriales; family UMGS124; genus UMGS124. The sequence goes on from CABQHM010000001.1 coordinate 130,352, forward strand.
TCCTGTGGAAGCAGACGCTCATCTGGTAACACGGTTCCTCCTCACTGGCGCGTCGTCGTTGGCGTGCGCGCGAATGCAAAACTGCAAATCGGACAGTATAGCGCGCGGTCGTTACTTCTTGCGGCGAACACGATGGGCGCGAGGACGTTCCTGCACGGGCGTCACCTCATCTTCGCCGGCGCGCATCGTGGCACGCTCATGAAACTCCTCCAGACGCGTCCGGCTTTCCTGACGCTGCCTGACATCGGGGCTCAAGTGCTCGGAGGAATCCGATACGGCCTGCTCGGACTCGCGCGCGGTGGCTGCCTGCGCCGTGGCACGGGCAATGTCTTCCAACGTGAGTGCGGGCATGACCGTAGTGGCGCATGCCGACGCAGGCATGGGCTTGGCCTGCGAGGAGGACGCCACTTGGCTCAGGAAAGCAGGGACGCCTGCGGGAGCCACCGGGGCCTGTTGCTCGACGGCACCCGCTTCAGCAGCGGAGGCCGCGTCGTTTGCACGTGCTTCCTTGTCGCTCCCCTCATCGGCCTTCGCCCTCTCGACCTTGGCAAGGAAGGCCGGGACGGCGCCCGTCTGAGCCGCCTTGGGGGCGGCGGGAACGACGGGCTTGGACAAGGACGGATCCTCGCCGGCCTGGACGACCTGGGCGGGGCGCTTGGGGGCAACGGTGGCACCGATGGCGGCAAGGAACGACGGGATGCCCGCCGAAAGCTTCGCCGCCTTGGGCGCACTGGCTGTGGGGGCGTCGCCTTCCTCGACCGTCTCGCAGGCGACGGGCTTCTCGTCAGGCTCAGGCTCGCCCATCTCGCCGGCCTGCTCGGAGGCGTCCTCGACGTCTTCGACGTCCTCGGAATCCTCCTGCTCGGAGGCGTCCTCGTCGACGTCGTCGAGCTCGGGCTCGTCGAGATCTCCCTCGTAGGCGTGCACCTCGCCGGGAACCACAGGCTTGCGCACGGCGGCCTCGGCGGTGATCGAGTCGGTCACCTCGGGGGCGAGCGCAAGCTTCGGCTCGTCGTCAAGCTCGTCGTCGCCAGCCGCGGGGTCGGCATTGGCCGCAAGCACCGCGTGGGCGTACACGTCGTCGAACGCCACGCCCACGAGGTCGATGAGGTCGGTCGCGATGACGCCGCGGGTGCCCACGCGCTTCACGGCCGCATCGGCCGCACGGGCCTGGATGCGCAGGGCCGCCGCAAGCATGAGCGCCAAGTCGGCCGAACCAACCTCGTCAGCGCCGAGGTCGCTCACCTGCTGGGAAAGAAGGCCAGCCACGATACCGGCGAGCACGTCGCCCGTACCTGCGGTGCCCAGGGCCGAGGGGCCGGCCTTGGGCACAAGCGTGGTCTCAATGCACGACACACAGCTCGTGGCGGCCTTTGCAACGACGGCGAAGTTGGACGAGCCCACCGCCCAGGCAAGGCTTTGGGCGGCATCCATCAGGTCGGTCAGGCAGCAGATGGAGCCCGTCTCCTTGCCGAGCAGGCGCGCCAGCTCGCGGGCATGGGGCGTGAGCACGAGCGGGGCCTCGCGGCGAAGGGCGTTGGGATGCACGTCGGCGTTGCCCAGGCAGATGCTGGCAGCGACGTTGAGCGCGTCGGCGTCGAGCACGAGGGGCGCCGACGATGCAATGAGGGCGCGCACGACCTCGCCGGCGCCAAACGAGGTGCCCATGCCGGGACCTGCGAGAACGCAGTCGGCCTTGGCGGCAAGATCGGACAGCTCCTGTGCGGCCGCGGCCTCAAACGTGCCGTCTTGCGCGGCAGGCAGGCCCACCACGGGAATGCTGAGGAGATGTGCCTGCGCAATGGGCACCACGGGCGCGGGAACGGCAAGCGTCACGTAGCCGGCGCCGCTGCGAGCCGCGGCCTTGGCCGCCATGATGGCCGCGCCGGGGAACCGCGTCGAGCCCGCCACGACAAGGACGCGGCCGTGGCCGTACTTGTCGGCAAACTCGTCGCGCTCCGGCAGGGCGTCGAGGTAGTCGGCCTCGCCGAGCAGGTAGGCGCCCGCGGTGTCGGCAAGCTCCTCGGAGCCCTCGTCGTCGCCCACAAGGCTCGCCACCACAAGCTGGCCGGACGCCTGCTTGCCGAGGCCGGCGATGAGACCGGGCTTAAGGGCGAACATGGTGAGCGTCGTGTCAGCCTGGAAGAAGGGGCCTTCCGCCTCGCCCGTCGCGGCGTTGATGCCGCTGGGGACGTCGACCGAGAGCACCATGCCCTCGAAATAGTCGTCGACGACCTCGACCCACATGTCGAACGGCTCGGACATCGCGCCCTTGAAACCCGTGCCGAACACCGCGTCGATGACGACGTCGGCCTCCACCAGCAGGGCCGCGAGCTCCTCGTAGTCGGGTGCCACATGGACGGGGATACCGACGGTGCAGGCGCGCTGGGCTGCCTGGTGCGCCGCGGCGCTGCGGATGAGCGAGGGCTCGGCGGCAGTGACGACGTTGACCTCGAGACCGTGTCCGGCCAGGTAGTCAGCCGCCACCCAGCCGTCGCCGCCGTTGTTGCCTGGGCCGCAGAGCACAACGACGGCGCCCTGGTCGACCTCGCGCATGGCCTGCTGGGCGACGACCGTGCCCGCTCGGCGCATGAGCTCGGCAGCATCGACGCCGCGCTGCTCAATGGCGGCCTCGAGTCCGGGTACATCGCGCACGTTCAGAACCGGCTGCATTGCATCACTCTCATTCTTGTGTGTCGAGCTCGTCCAAAAGCGAACGAACCTGCTTGAACTGCTGCGCTATCTGCGCTTTCTCGTCTTTCACATCGCGGGGGCGGGGCGGTTGGGACTCCTCGTCGGCCGCGAGGGCGTTGGCAATTGCAAGCCCGCCGGTGTGGGAGATGGAAAGGAAGACCTCGCTTATACCCTGGCTGGCGGCCGCTTCCTTGGCACCACCCTCCAGGCGCGCCACGGGGCGGCCCTTGGAATCGTGGTCGACCCACACGTCGGCAAAGCCCACGCCCGAACCAAAGCCGGTGCCGAGCGCCTTGAGCACCGCCTCGCGGGCAGCGAAGAAACCCGCATAGGTCACGAACGGGTCACGGCGCCTGCTCGCCCACTCGCGTTCCTTCGGGGTAAAGACGCGCTCCTCAAAACGAGGCGTACGTTGAAGGATCTGTTTGATACGGTCAATCTCGACGATGTCGACGCCGATACCTGCCACGTACACTCCTCTACTCAGTCGTCACGGACTTGGCAAGGTTGCGCGGCTTGTCAATGTCACAGCCACGCGCAAGGGCAACCTCGCGGGCAAGCTGCTGCAGTGCCACGGCAACGCTCACCGGATAAGCCCACTCGGGTGCGGGCGGGACCCACATCATGCGGTCGGCAAGGGCAGCGACCTCGTCGTCGCCCTCGGTCGCAACCGCGCACACCGTAGCCCCGCGCGCCTTGATCTCGGCGATGTTGGAGACTGTCTTGGCGCGCACCGAATCGTCGGGCACAACCACGAGTACGGGGAAGCCGGGTTCAAGCAGGGCGATGGGCCCGTGCTTCATCTCGCCGGCGGCATAGGCCTCGGCATGCAGGTAGCTGACCTCCTTGAGCTTGAGGGCACCTTCCTCGGCGCTTGCGGCATTGAAGCCGCGACCCAGGAAGAGCGCACTTGCGGCGTTCTCGAAAGCGCCGGCGCACACGTTTGCCTGGTGCTTGCGGTCAAGCATCGCACGCAGCTGCCCGGGGATGGCTCGCAAGGCCGCCGCGCGCTCGCCGAAGTCGCGGCCCGTGAGGTTGCCGCGCGCCTGGGCGAGGAAGAGTGCCACAAGCGCCATGGCCACAAGCTGGGCGGTGTAGGCCTTGGTGGAGGCAACGGAAACCTCGGGGCCCGCTTGCAGGTAGATGGTGGCGTCGGCCTCGCGGGCGGCGGTGGAGCCCAGGACATTGGTCACCGCAAGCACCTTGGCACCGGCGGCCTTCATCTTGCGCGCCGCCATGAGCGTGTCGGCCGTCTCGCCCGACTGCGTGATGACGATGCACAGGGTGCGCTCGTTGACGAGCACGTCGCGGTAGTTGAACTCGCTTGCAACATCAACCTCGACACGCAGGCGCGCCCACGACTCGATGAGGCGCTTGGCGTAGAGGCCCGCATGGTAGGAGGTGCCGCAGGCAACGATGTAGACCTGGTCGAGACCGGCGAGCTCCTCGTCGGTGATGTCAAGCTCGTCAAGCGTGACGCCCTGCGGCGTAAGTCTGCCCTCGAGCAAGCGCTCGATGGCCTGGGGCTGCTCGGAGATCTCCTTGGCCATGAAGTCGGGCCAACCGCCCAGACTCGCCGAAGAGGCGTCCCAGTCGACATGGAGGACCTCAGGGGTGACAGGGGCGCCCTGGGCATCGACAAGCTCAATGGTGCCATCGGCGCGCATGCGGCCGACCTGGCCATCTGCCAGCATAATCATGTCATGCGTCATGCCGAGGAGCACCGTGAGGTCAGAGGCGCACGCGCAGCAGCCTTCTGTGCTCGCAAGCACCAAAGGAGATCCCTTGCGCGCGACGACGACCTCACCCGGAAGCTCGGCACATACGACGGCGAGCGCGTAGGCGCCTTCGACCTGCGAGACCGCCTGCTGCACAGCGGCCATGAGGTCGCCCTCGTAGGCTGCCTCGACAAGGTGAACGACCACCTCGGTGTCGGTGTCGCTCGTAAAGCAATGGCCCTCGCTCACGAGACGCTCGCGCAGCTGGGCGTGGTTTTCGATGATGCCGTTGTGCACGACGGCAAAGTTGCCCGAGCAGTCACGGAAGGGATGGGCGTTGCGCTCGGACGGAATGCCGTGCGTGGCCCAACGCGTATGGGCGATGCCGGTGCAGCCCGGCATGGGATCTGCCTGAGCCGCCTCCTCAAGCACCTTCACGCGACCCTTGCGGCGAATGCTGCGAAGAACCTTGTCTTGCGAGACGACGGCCAAACCCGCCGAGTCGTACCCGCGATACTCAAGTGCCTCAAGACCCTGGAGAAGAAACGGTTGAGCCTGATCATGGCCTACATATCCGACAATGCCGCACATGGGGCACCTCCTTTAGAGCGTGCGCGTTGCATACAAACAGGATGGCGAAACAGACGCCATAACTGACTGATTGTATCAGCCCAACGCAAACCGCCCACCGACTATGGGGCGAGTACACGCCACTTCGACGTGGATGACCCGAGCAGGAAACAAAAAAGGAGCCCCACACAAGGTGAGGCTCCTCTTGTACACAAAAGCTGGAGGTAAAGCTTAGCGCTTGGAGAACTGCGGGCGCTTACGAGCCTTCTTGAGGCCGTACTTCTTACGCTCGACCACGCGGGCGTCGCGGGTGAGGTAGCCAGCCTTCTTGAGGACGGGACGGTAGTCGCCAGCCTCGAGAAGGGCGCGGGCAATGCCCAGACGCAGAGCGCCGGCCTGACCGGAGATGCCGCCGCCGTCGCACAGGGCGATGACGTCGAAGTGGCCCTCGGTCTCGGTGACCTTGAGGGGCATCAGGGCCATGTCGACGAGCTGCTGACGGCCGAAGTACTCGACAGCGTCGCGCTTGTTGACGGTGACCTTACCGGTGCCGGGAACGATGTGAACACGGGCGACGGCGTTCTTACGACGGCCGGTGCCCCAGTAAATGGCTTCGTTGCTCATCGGTTACGCCTCCACGGAAATCTTGCGAGGGTTCTGGGCCTGGTGGGGATGCTCGGGGCCAGCGTACACCTTGAGCTTGGTGAACTGCTTGCGGCCGAGGGAGCTGTGGGGGAGCATGCCCTTGACAGCGCGCTCAACAATGCGCTCGGGGTGCTTCTCCATGGCCTCCTTCCAGGTCTCCTTCTTGAGGCCACCGATGTAACCGGTGTAACGGTACCAGACCTTTTCCTCTTCCTTGTTGCCAGAGAGGCGCACCTTGTCGGCGTTGACGATGACAACGAAGTCACCCGTGTCGACATGGGGGGTAAAGGTCGGCTTGTGCTTGCCGCGCAGGATAGCAGCAACCTGGGCGGCCAGACGACCGAGAATCATGCCGCCATTCTTGCCCTCGGCAGCGTCAATGAGCAGCCACTCGCGCTCGACTTCACCGGGCTTGGCGTAGTACGTGGTCTTCACGTAAAACTCCTCCAACTCATACTCGCATAGGATTTGTCACTGAAACAGAGGTTTCACGGGGCTCTGCGAAAGTGAACTAAAAGAGTCTATGAGGAAGGCTCCTGAGTGTCAATGCGAAATGACCCTCGCGCGGGGCTTTCCTACTCTTACTCCACAAATCACAGGACAGGAAACCTTGAGGCCGACTACGCCTTGAGCGAAAGTACGGTAAGGGTCGCCGTGCCGAAATACTCGTTGGTATAGGACTGCCAGGCGCTGTACTGGGCAGAGGAAGCCTGGCCGTACAGCTGGGAGGCAACGCTATATGCCGCAAAGGCCATCTGGTAGTTTGCCAGCTCACCATTGAAGTCGTAGGCCTCAAGAGCGCTTGCATAGGGGCTGCCGTCGGCCCACGTCTTGTTCTCAGCGTCCCAATCACTGCCGGCAAGCTCCACGATGTAGGCGGCATAGTCGGCATTGGCGGCAGAGTTGTCGCCGTCGGCAGGAGACTCAGGCGCCTGGGGAGACGAACCGATCGAGCCGCTCACCGTGTCGCGCAGCTTGGCCACTGCGGCACCCTCGGTGATGATGGTCTTGGCCTTTTCCTCATCGAGACCGTAGTAGTTGGCCACCGTGGCGAAGTCCTGAGCTCCCAAGGTGTTCTGCATGTAGGCAGAGACCTCGTCATCGCTCACTTCAATGCCGTTGGCCTGCACAAGGGTGCGCAGGATCTCGTTGCGCACGTAGGTAAGGATGTCCTCGGTGCTGGGAGTGGAGTAGGTGCCGTCGTCGTTCTTGCGCTGCTCGATGTTCGTGGCGTCCTCGATGACCATGCGCGCCGTGATCTCGGTGGCCTTGCCATCGTAGGTGTAGGCGGCAATGGCGTCGTCGAGCTGGTCTTCCGTGAGGTTCACCGGGCAGGCGACAAGCTTGGAGACCGTGTCGGCGAGCGATTCAGACTTCGCCTCGTCGGCAAAGGCCGATGCGGTTCCCGCGCAAGCAAGGGCCATCAGGCCGCCGGCAAGCATCTCACGGCGCGACATTGACGTGATCATGGTCATACCCCTTTCGCACAGCACGGGGCAGACGACAGGTCCACCCCGCACACAGACGTTTGCATCATCATCCCTCAAAGCGAACGACTCACGAGGGCTGGGCGCCCACATCGCACAACAAGGGCATCCCTGAAGCGGGCACAAACAAAAAAAGCCCGCAGCGCATGCGCGTTGCGGGCTTTCTAAGAGACAAATGGTGCCCCCAGCGGGGTTCGAACCCGCGATCTTCGCCTTGAAAGGGCGACGTCCTAGGCCGCTAGACGATGGGGACAGCGGACGTACATTATGCACAATCACTTGCAGCTGTGCAAGACCATCAGCGATTCTTTACAACTCGAGTCGCTCCGACAAAGCCTTGTTCACAATCTTGAGTGCCTTGACGCGCGCATAGCGCTTGTCGTCGGACTGTATGATGTGCCACGGCGCATAGGGAGTGGACGTAAGACGCACCATGTCGTCGACGCACTCGTAGTACAGGTCGTTCTTGGCGCGGTTGCGCCAATCGTCGGGCGTGATCTTCCAGCGGCGAGCAGGATCGGCCTGGCGCGACTCGAAGCGTGCAAGCTGCTCGGCCGAACTCACGTCGATCCAGAACTTCACGAGCACGGCACCCCAGATACGCAGGTCATCCTCGAACTCGTTGATCTCGTCGTAGGCGCGGCGCCACTCGTCCTTGGTCGCAAACCCCTCGATGCGCTCCACAAGCACGCGACCATACCAGGTGCGATCGAAGATGGCGGTGTGACCCGAGCGCGGCAGGCGGTTCCAGAAGCGCCACAAGAAAGGACGGGCAAGCTCGTCGCGCGAGGCCGGGCCAATGGGGTTCACACGATACCCGCGCGCATCCATTGCGGCGGTGAGGCGCTTGATGTTGCCGCCCTTGCCGGCGGCGTCCCACCCCTCGTAAGCCACGATGAGAGGAACCCTATGGCGGTACATCTCAAGCGACAGACGCGCCAGCTTCTCCTGCTCGCGCTTCAGCTCATGGTGGTACTCGTCGTCGCTGTCCATCTCGTGGGGCTTACGGCGCGAGCGGGCCAAGTCGGGCACCGTCTCCAACTCGAACCTCGAGGTAAGCTTGCTCGCGTCTCCCATACGGCGCTTGGCCTTCTTTACCTCGCGGGCAAGGATCTCGGGCTCGCTGAGAATCTCGACGGGCTCTTCAGGTGCAGCAGACGGAGCTGCGGCAGCGCCGCCGGCGGGCGTCTCAAGCGCCTCGCCCTGGCCGATGGGCTGGTCGGGGTCGATGCCGCGGGCGCGCAGGCCTTCGTCCATGCGCCGGACGAGCTCCTCCATAATCAAGATGTTGGAGTTGCGGCGAAACTCCGCCGGCACCAGGCACCACTGGTCCTTGGCCGAATCGCTCGTAAGCCAGCGCTCGTAGACCTGCACATACTCGTCGTAGTGCTGAATCTGACGAATGTCGGACTGGTCGACCTTCCAGGCGCTCGCCTCGTCACCCATGAGCTCCATGAGCCGACGCGACTGCATCTTGCGGGTGATGTGCAGGAAGAACTTCACGATGATGAAGCCGTCGTCGGTGAGCTGGCGCTCAAAAGCGCGGGCGGACCTGATGTGCTCGCGCACCCGCTGGTCTGCCCGGGCTGCCATTTGCACGCGCGCGGCGCTGTCTTGACTCGGGTCTCCCTGCAGGCGTACGTCCTCCACCCAGGCGCGCGACAGTTCGTCGTAGTAGGCCTGGTCAAAGATGGTCATGGTGCCCCGCTTGCCCAAGCGCATCCAATAGCGCGCCATAAAGGGCAGGCGTCCCTCGTAGCCCACGGGCTCTTCCATCGTGTGCACGCTGTAGGCGCGCGAGTCAAGGTCAACCACGAGGTCGGAAATGCGGCTTCCCTTGCCTGAAGCGCCCCAACCCTCAAAGAGGATGACCGTGCCCATGTTTGCCTTGATGGCATGTTGCTGGAGAAGCGCCAGGCGCGTCTTCAGCTCCTCGCGCCGAGCCCGGTACTCATCGCGGCCCATCTCGGCGGGAAACACCATGTCCTTGAGTACGCCCATACGCTCTATTCCTCCTTGCGCTCGCGACGCTCGATGGCCTCCCTCAGGGCGTCGATGTCCTTCTGAGTCTTCTTCGTGCGGCTCAGCATCACGATGGCGAACACGAGAAGGATAACCCAAATGAGCGCGTAGCCGGCGATGAGATACGGGGCGGCGTCGATATTGGTGTAAAGCTCGGCAAGAACGGGATCCATGGTTGGCTCCTTTGCTAGATACGACGAAACGACAGGCGACGGCCAAGATTAGCGGGAAAGGTCTTCCCAGCGTTGCTTGAGCTCGGCAAGCTCCTCGGACTGCTCGGCAGTCCTCAGCGCCAGATGATAGAGGCCAAAAGCCACGAACATCATGCCGAAGATGCCGCAGATGAACGGGATGAGCATGGCAGGCTCAAGGCCGGAGTACGAGATCACCGGATGCAACGAGGAGGGCACCATGCGCGTGATGAAGTACGAGATAGGCGCATCGATGGCAGCGAGGATGGAGAAGACACCCGACAGACGCGCGCGGCGCTCGGGGTCGTCGATGGCGGCACGCAGGATGAAGTAGGCCAGCGTGAGCATCGTGAGGATGAAGTACGTGGTGAGGCGCGGATCCCAAGTCCACCACACACCCCACTCGGCGCGGGTCCATGTGTCGCCCGAAACCATGGTGGCGCAGATGAAGACGAGGGCGATAACCATGCAGGTCTTGCTGCGCAGGTCGTAGCGGGCCTCCTTCTTCACCAGGTAGAGCACGGCATAGACTGCCGCTACGATAATGAAGATGAACGAGACGATGGCAACAGGCACGTGGAAGTAGAAGATCTTCTGCGTGAGGACCTGCATGTGGTCGATGACGACGCCGCCAATGACATAGGTCTGGCTGAGCTCGAGGTCGCCGTTGACCATGGGTGCCTTGAGAAGCGCCCAGAGGAAATCGAACGTCGTGAGCAGAAGTCCCACGACCAGGGAGACGACGCCGGCCGTTCCCCAGTCGAAGCGCCTCTTCACCTTCGCTTCGGTTTGTGCCATGACAAGGTTCCTTTCTATAAGACATGCCGCCACGGCGCACATGGCAGCGGACACCGACCAAAAGGGCTGGCAGATGTCTAGGAGTTGACGATAAACTCGTAGAGGCCCCAGGCTGCGGCAACCATGATGACGTCGTAACCGCCCGCCAGTATAAGGCTGCGCCAGAACGTGACCATCTGCCCCTCCACGCCAAGCAGCGCGACGGAGGTGGCGCTCACGCACGCGTAGAGCAGCGGGAAGATGACCGGGATGAAGAGAATCGCGAGCAGCACGTCCTTGCCGCGCGTGTCCATCGTCATCGTGGACAGAAACGTGCCGACGCCGGCGATGCCGATGGAACCCACGAGCAGCGGCAGCACGATGTAGGGAGTCGTATCGGCGAGCACAGCCCCCGAGAGGAAGAACACGAAGAACAACGGCACGGCGATGAGCTCCACCACGCAGAGGAACAACAGGTTGGAGGTCATCTTGGCCAGGTAGATAGCGGCGCGGGAGACGGGGGCGAGCAACACGCCCTCAAGGCAGCCGTTCTCCACCTCGTTGGCGAAGGAACGGTTGAGGCCCAGAAGCGAAGTGAAGACGATCATCGCCCACAGCAGGCCCGCCGCCACGGACAAGATGTCGAAGGCGTCGCCGGTCTGGGACATCGTCGCGCCGTAAACCGTGAGCACAAGCAGCGCGTAGACGCCCATGGAGACGATCATGTCGCGTGTGCGCAGCTCCATGCGCACGTCTTTGATGAGTAGTGCCTTGTACTGAGCCCAGAAGCTCACGCGAGGAAGGGCGGCCCCACTAGCCTGGCCAGCAGAAGAGCAGTTGGAAGCCATAGTCTTAAGCCACCCCCATTCCGACGGTAGACAGATACAGCTTGCGGAACGCCTCGCGCTCGAGCGCGGCCTTCTCGTCGAAGCACACCACGCGGCCCGCAGCCAGGATGAGGGCGTGCGATGCCAGCTCATAGCCCTTGTCAAGGTCATGAGAGACCATGACGAAGGTGCGGCCCCGACGAACGCGCGCGATGAGCTCGTCGAAGAGCTGCATGGCATGCGGGTCCAGGCCCGAGTACGGCTCGTCGAGCAGCACGATGGCCGGGTCGTTGATAAGGGCGCGCGCAATGGAGAGGCGCTGGGTCATGCCGCGGGAGAACGTGCGGGCCGCATCGTTTCGCCTGTGGTCGAGCTCGACGAGCTCAAGCAGGTCAAGGATGCGGTTGCGGGCATCGGGCACGCCGTAGAGCTTGGCGAAGAACTCAAGGTTCTCCATGGCCGTGAGGTCGCCGTACACCATGGGCTTGTGCGAGATGAGCCCGATGCGGCCGCGCAGCTCCTCGGGGTTCTCGAGCGCGTCGATGCCAAGCATGGTGAGACTGCCGGCAGTGGGACGGCTCACAGTGGACAGGATGCGCAAAAGCGTCGTCTTGCCTGCACCGTTGGGCCCGAAGATGGAAAGGAACGCACCCTGCGGGAGGTCGAACGAGACGCCGTCGAGCGCGCGACGGGTCCCGAACGCCTTCTTGATGTCGTGCACCGCAAGCGCGGGGGTCTCCACCATGGGGCTACTCCTTCGGCTCGGCAGGCTCGGCCGCGCCCTGCTCGCCGGCGCCGCCGGGCAGAACCTCGAGCTGGTCCTTGATCGAGGAGCGCTTGGGGGCGGCAGCGCAGACGATGCCGATGGTCATGACGATGAAGCCCGCCCACACAAGCGAGATCATGGGGTTGATGCGCGCGTTGACGATGTAGCCCGAGGAGCTGTAGCCCTGGTAGGACACGAAGAGGTCCTCGAAGGGGTTGGAGACGGTGCAGGCGGTGACGAAGGTCTGGCCGTAGTAGCTCTTGGCCGTCCACTCCGCGGGGTTCAGGGTGTCGATGACCTGCCCGCCCTTGGAGACCTCGACGGTCACGTCGGAAAGGCGGTTGTTCTGCTCGTCGTAGTGAGCCTCGGTGGCGTCGGTGAGCTTGAGCGTGTAGGCACCCACGCGGGCCGTGTCGCCCTCGTTGAAGATGTAGGTGCGGTCGGTGATGTACATGGCCGAGCCCACCAGGCCGATGAGCACGATGCCCAGGCCCAGGTGCGTGAGGTAACCACCCGTCTGAGCAGGGGTCTTGGTCACGATGCCGGCAATCGCGCGGGGCAGGCTCTCGCCCTTGTTGTTCATGCGGGCACGCACGCCGCGCACGACCAGGTAGGCGGAGTCGGCGACAAGAAGCGAGCCCACGAGCATGGCGATGACCGCAAGGCCGTTGTAATACCAGGCAGGACCCATGTTCTGCAGGTCGGCGGCGGCGACGGTGTCGGCCTGGGAGAGGTTGGCCTCATAGGCGGGCAGCAAGTTGAAGGCCCAGTGGCCGATGAGCGCCACAGCGAGCACGGCCGCGATGATGAGGGGCAGGCGCATGTTGGACCAGAACTGCTTGCCGTCGGTCTTCTTCCACATGAGGAAGGGGCACACGGCAGCCAGGGCGCACAGGATGACGCCCAGAGGACGGGCGACCGTCTCGTAGGCACCCGTGCCGATGGTGAGGCCACCGGCGGGCAGCCAACTAGGCAGGGCGCTCGACACCGTGAGGTAGGCAAGCAGGATGCCGGCGAACACCATGACGAGGTTCGTGAGGTAGTACGAACCGTTCTTGGAGACGACCTTCTCGATGTCGTCGGAGCTCTGGAAGCTCTGGCGACGCATGATCCAGGCAACGAGCAGGACGATCAGGGCGCCGAGCATGACGGCGAGGAACAGGTAGAGCGACACGGGGTCGTTGTCGAAGGCATGGACCGACTCGACGAGGCCCGAGCGGGTGATGAACGTGCCGAGCACGACAAAGACGAACGTGAGGGTGGCGGTGAAGACGGCCCAGCCCTTCATCATGTTGCGACGACGGTACACGGTGAAGGTGTGAATCATAGCGACGGCGACAAGCCAGGAGAGAAGCGAGGCGTTCTCGACCGGGTCCCAGCCCCAATAGCCGCCCCAACCCAGGCAGACGTAAGCCCACACGGCACCCAGACCGATGCCGGCGGTGAGGAAGATGAAGGAGAACAGGGCGATGCGCTGGCAAAGCTCAACCCAGCGCTTGGAGGGGTCGTTGCACACGAGGGCCGCGATGGCATAGGCGAACGGCACAGTCATGCCGGCGTAGCCGATGAACAGCGTCGGCGGATGGATGGCCATGGCCCAGTGCTGCAGCAGCGGGTTCATGCCCCAGGCAGTTGCCTGGCCGACAAGGGCGCCGGTGGTCTCGTCGATGTAGGCGCGGTCAGTGAGAATGAAGGGGTTGTTGCCCGAGCTGAACAGCATGACGGCAATGAAGAGCAGAAGGACGGACATGATGACGACGAGCGCGACATCGGAAAGGTGCTCGGGGTGCCTGTGACGACGCCAAGCAACGTAGCCAGCAAAGGCGCTGATGAGAAACGCCCAGGTGAGAAGCGAGCCGGCGCGTCCCGCCCACAGGCCGGCGAGCTGGTAGAACCAGAAGAGCGAGCCCGTGTCGGTGGGATACTGGGTGGCGACGTAATACAGGGCGACGTTATGCGTGAAGAAGCCCTCGACGATGATGCCGCAGGCCAGAAGCAGGGCGAACATGGCGACGAAAACGCAGATGCGACCCACGCGCAGGGAAGCGGCGTCCTTCGACGCGCCGGCCTTGGCCACGCCTTTACCAGCGGGCTTGCCGGCCTTGAGGTGACCTGCAATCAGCAAGACGATGGCACCGATGGTGGCCGCGAAGGCAACCCACAGCGCCCCCGCGCCAATGGCGCCCATAGCATACGAAACCATCTTCAAACCTCTCCTTATGAGTTACTCGGACTGCACGGAAGCGTCGAGCGCGACATCGGTGGCGACGAACGTCTCGCCGTCGGCGTCCAGAGCGCCGCTCACCACGACCGCGCTGCCATCCTCCATGCCTTCGGGCAGAGCATCCTTATAGTTGACATTGAGACTTGAACCCTGGGAGTTCACGACGAAACGCACGTCCTGGGACGCGGCGGCGATGGAGCCCTCGGTGACGTAGCCGGCAAGCTTGACGTCGACACCGACGTAGCTTGCGGGAGAAGCGGCGATGACGGCAGCCGTGACCGCGCCCTCGGCGCTTTCGTACTTGGAGGGACACTTGGTGGCAAGCTCGGAGCACAGCAGCGTGCCGTCCTGCAGGGTGCCCGTGCAGATGGCAGTCACGCCCGTGCCGAACGAGGAGGGCATGCCCTTGCCGTAGATGACCTCGAGCTCGGCATTGGAGCCTTCCTCGGAGCCGGCAATCTTAAAGATGCAGTTCGTTCCCTCGGTGGCGTACGAGTCCTTGACGACAGGGCCGGACACCTGGATCTTCTTGCCCTCGTAATCGCCCGAGACAGCCTGCTCCACCGTGAGCGTGGCGGCAGCCGCACCGCCTCCCAGCACAGCGAACAGCGCGAGGGCGACAACGACGATCACGAGTCCCACAACGATGAGGCGTTTTTTGGCTGCTTTGTTCATATGAAAAAGCCCTCCCTCTCCACGTAGAGCAGATACATGCATTCAAAACAGCATGGTACCTGCCCGCCATGGGAAGGAAAGGCTTGAAAGGCTTTGTTGTGAAAATGCAACTTTTAAAACGATGAGCTACTCAGCTGCGAGAAATGGGCAACGAGCTGCGGATTCCTAACGCGCGGCAATGGAAGGGATGGCAGCGCGCAGGGCCCAGGCAACCAGCACGGCGGCAACGCACTTGAGCACGTCGGGCAGGATGAAGGGAACGACGCAGACGCCCAGCACATAGCCGAGCTCGACCGAGGTGCCGGCCAGGGCGCTCACCGCGATGAAGTGAGCGGTGCCGATGGCGTAGCACACGACAACGGTGGCCACGCAGGCAACGACGTCAGAGGCGATGCGGCGCGGCTTGCCGGCGCGGGCGGGATCGCCCAGAACCAGACGGCGCAGCAAGGCGCCCAGAAACGCCGAGACGACGAAGCCGTAGAGGTAGCCGCCTGTGACACCGCAGAGCTTGGCAAAGCCGCCGGCGGCACCGGAGAACACCGGCAGGCCCACAAGGCCGAGGAGGATGTAGCCGGCAAGGGCGATAAAAGCCTGGCGCGGGGTGAAGATGAGCGAGGCGAGCACCACGACGAGCAGCTGCAGGGTGAAGGGAACTGGGCCAATGGCCACGATGACCTGGGCCGCCACCGCAATGAGCGCGATGACGACACCGCACTGGGCGATGTCGAGCGTGGAGATGCCGGGCTTGGATACGGCGGCCGTCTGATTCATGCGGGTGCTCCCTCTTCTCATATGGACAAACCTCAACGATGCGCTCATGCGCAGGCGTGGAGTCTACTACTCGGGGCGCAGCGAGACCATTTCGGACGTGTAAACAACCTCGACGCCATCGTCGCGCCTGACAGTGGCGCGGCCCCAGCAGTCCAGGCCGGCGAAGTACCCCGTGCAGACCAGCTCGCCTTCGGGAGAAAGTGCCCTCAAACGGTGACCCAGCAGGGGGCAGCAGTCGAAGTACTCGTTGAGGATGGGGGCGAGGGGGCCGGCCTGGGCCCTCCCCTGCCGACACGCAAGGTCCCAGGCATCCACACGCGCCACAATGCGGCGGCGCAGGAGCTCGGCGACATCCTCGAAGGCAGGAAGCTTCGAGGGGTCTTCAACCAATTCCTCCAGGCACGTACGCGCCAGGGCCTCGGGGCTCGGGACGGCATCCGTCTCGGGGGTCGCTTGGGCCTGAGGGGCGCTGTCAGCCATGGCGGGGGCCACGTTGACGCCGACGCCGCACACGGCAAAGGTACCCATGGCAGAAGAGCCAGCCTCGACGAGGATGCCGGCAAGCTTGGAAGGGCCCGCGATGATGTCGTTGGGCCACTTGAGCGCCGCTTGGGCGATGCCGAGGTCGTCGCGCAGGCAGTCGAGCACGCCCAGGGCGCACACCGCAGGCAGGCCGGTGAAGAAGTGCATGGGCACGCTGGGCCTCAAGACGCATGAGAGATAGAGGCTGCCGCGCGGCGACTCCCACACGTGGCCACGCCTGCCGCGACCCGCCGTCTGCACACGGGCAGCGACGGCAGAGCCGTGCGGAGCCCCCTCGCGGGCCGCCTCGCGGGCGTCGTCATTGGTGGAAGTGGTCACATCTACGACCCTGAGCAGGTCGTTTGTCTCGAATTGCGACAAGGTGCTCATGGGAGCCGCCTTTCAGGATAAAGTTCGAGTTGAAGGTACAGGTAAGCTCGAATCTAGGCGAGGTTGCCCAGGACGCGCTCGATGTGGCCCACCCGCTGCTCGGCCGGCACGCATGCGATGCCCTCACGGGCGCAAAACGCCTCGACGTCGCCCACGAGGTCGCCGAGGGGCACAAGCACAAAGTCGCGCTCGCCGATGAGGGGATGCGGGCAGGTAAGGCGCGGGCCCGCATGGCGCTCGCCTTCCATCCACAGCAGGTCGACGTCGAGGCAGCGGGGGCCGTTTTTCACCGTGCGCACCCGTCCCGCAGCATCCTCGATGCCGAGAAGCGCCTCGATGAGGGCGCGGGGGTGCAGACGGGTAGAGACCTCGACCACGGCGTTGGCGAACAGGTCCTGGTCGCCCAGGTAGGCAGGCTCGGTCTCGTAGACCCTGCTTGCGGCGACCACTCTGGTCTGAGGCAGAGCGTCGAGAGCGGAGCAGGCGGCCTTGAGCGAGGCCAGGCGGTCGCCCATGTTGCCGCCCAGGGCGATGAAGGCACGACGGGCGGGAGCGATGCCCACGCATGCCTCCAGGCAACGCAGGGCCTGAGCGCTGGTGCGCACGTCGTGGACACGCACGATGCGGGCACCTGCCAAGGCTGCCGCACACACCACACCGGCCGTTGCCGCATCGCGGGCAACCGCGGGGTTGGACCCGGAGACGGCGCCGACAAAGCGCTTGCGCGAGGGGGCACACAGATAGGGATAGCCCAGGCGCGTCATGGCCGAGGTGGCCGCCTGCACGGCAAGGTCCTCGTCGGCGTTCGTGCCAAAGCCAGGACCTGGGTCAATGCAGATGGAAGAGGGGTCAACGCCTGCTTGCTCAAGCACGTGCGCTTGATGCAGCAGGTACGCCTCGACCTCACGCGCGAAGCCCTCGGGGTCCTTGCCCGCGTCGGCTCGCGCCTGGCCTGCCAGATAACCCTTGCAGGCGTGCATGGCCACAACACCGCAGCCATACTCAGCGGCAACCCGCACCATCTCGGGGTCCTCGAAGCCCGAGACGTCGTTGAGGATGTGCGCGCCTGCGTCAAGCGCGGCTCGCGCGACACCTGGATGGCGCGTGTCCACCGAGACGAGCACGCCGCGTGCCGCAAGGGCCTCGACCACAGGGACGACGCGGGCAATCTCCTCGTCCTGCCCCACCGGCGTAAAACCGGGGCGGGTGGACTCGCCGCCCACGTCGATGAGATCGGCACCGTCGTCGAGCATCTTGTCGGCCCAGGCGAGCGCCTCGGCAAGGGAGTCGTGCGCGCCGCCGTCGCTGAAGGAGTCGGGCGTCACGTTGAGCACTCCCATGATGCGGGTGCGCCCCAAGTCAAGCACGCGACTGCCACAGCGCCACTCTTGTGCCAGCTCAGCCATATCGCAGCCCTCCCCTAGTCGAGAAGCGAGAGGGCGCGGGCCGCAAGGGCGGCGTCATCGGCGAAGACACCACGCGTCGCCAGGGTCACCGTGTGCGAGCCGGGCTTGGAGACGCCGCGCATCGTCATGCACATGTGCTCGGCGCTCATCTTGACGATGACACCCTGAGGGGCAAGGTTGTCCATCACCGCGTCAGCCACCTGCGAGGTGAGACGCTCCTGAAGCTGCAGGCGACGCGCAAAGAGCTCCACCGTGCGGGCAAGCTTACTGATGCCGCAGACACGACCCTGCGCACTGGGCAGGTAGGCAACGTGGGCCACACCGTAGAACGGCAGCAGGTGGTGCTCGCACATGGAGAAGAACTCGATGTCGCGCACGATAACGATCTCGTGGTGGTCGGCCTCAAACATCGTGGTGAAGAGTTGGGCCGCGTCCTGCCCCATGCCGCCAAGAAGCTCCGTGCAGGCGCGTGCCACGCGGGCGGGCGTGTCGAGCAGGCCTTCCCGCGCGGGGTCCTCCCCCATTCCCTCAAGAATCAGGCGGACTCCCTGCTCGATCTTGTTCGAATCCATCAAGTGACGACCTCCCAGACGGGCCATGCAGCCGGCGCGTTTGACGCCTTCCAGCAATTCTCAGCAGAAATGTGCGCCCAATTGTAGCAGTCATGGCCGAGGTCCCCGCCCCGCCAAGGGCTGCTATCATGGCCTGCGCACACCCAGGGTGCCCTCGCAGCAGCGCGGGGCACGACGAGGAAGGAACGCCCGGGCAATGGAGACACAGAACAAGCCGCTGCGCTTTGTGAGCTGGAATGTGAACGGCCTGCGTGCCGTGATGAAGAAGGGGTTCGCCGAGCTTTTCGACAGCTTCGACGCTGACGTGGTGGCTCTGCAGGAGACGAAGCTTCAAGAGCCTGACCAGGAGAAACTCTGCTTCAGGCCCGAGGGCTACCATCAGGTGTGGAACTACGCCGAGAAGAAGGGCTACTCGGGCACGGCCGTGTTCAGCCGCGAGGAGCCCCGCAGCGTGCGCATGGGGTTCGCCGACGACCCCGACAACGAGGGACGCATCTGTGCGCTCGAGTTCGATCGGTATTGGTTCGTGGACGTCTACACGCCCAACGCCCAGGAGGGGCTGGCGCGCATCGACTACCGCATGGCGTGGGACAGGCGCTACCGCGAGTTCCTCAAAGACCTTGAGGCCACCAAACCCGTGGTCACCTGCGGCGACTTCAACGTTGCGCACAACGAGATCGACCTGAAGAACCCCGGTCCCAACAGGGGCAAGGCAGGCTTTTCCGACCAGGAGCGCGCAGCGTTCACCGAGCTGCTCGACGCCGGCTTCGTCGACACCTTCCGCATGCTCCACCCCAGCCTCACCGGGGCCTACAGCTGGTGGAGCTACCGCTTCAAGGCCCGCGAGAAGAACGCCGGCTGGCGCATCGACTACTTCCTCGTAAGCGAGGCCCTGGCAGGCAGAGTGGCCGACGCCTCCATCCTCAGTGACGTCTACGGCTCAGACCACTGCCCGGTAAGCCTGGACCTCATGCTGTAGGGTCATATTCGCCAAGCACGCACGCCTGCACCATATATACAAAGAGGGGCCGACCCAGCCTTGCGACACGCGCAGGCTCGGCCGGCCCCTCTTGTGTGTTTGGCAATTCCCTGGAGCTTAGAGCGCCTGGGCGGTATGGCCCATGTCGACGCAAGAAGTGCGCACGGCATCCAGGCCGGGGAAATCGGCATGGCTCACCAGCGTGAGCTCGTCGCCCTTGCGCACGAGCGTGTAGCCAGCAATGCCCGTGGTCTTGCGATAGGCCTGGCAGAGGCCTCCATCGATCACGAGGCGGCGGCCCTCGGCACGCACGGGATTCTCGCCCTTGGGCAGCTTCACCGGCGTGTGGCCGTTCACGATGCGGCCGTGCACGGGGTCGACCCCGAACTCGGCAAGCACCGACTGGGCCGCATGCGCATCTTCGCGCGTGAGGGCATAGTAGGGATCCTCAGGCTCGGTCCAGGTGGACTTGTCCTCAAGGTAGGTGCGCTCGAACGTCTTGACGACGCGGCCCGCAAACGTGGACTGCCAGCCGCACCAGAGGTACCCCATCCAGTCGAGGTCGGTCTGGCGGCGCTCCTCCCAGGCGCGACGACACAGGGCGTCGACCCAATCAAGCAGGAGCCTGCCGGAGCGCGCCACACCAGAGCCGCAGTCTACCTGGGCAAGCGTGCCGTCCTCGTTCATGGGGACGCAGCCGTGGAAGAGCAGCAGGTCGCCGTCGACCTTGTAGACCGAACCGTGGTCGTAGAGCCACTGCACCTGCGACTGCAGCCTCTCGCTCGACAGGAACGCCTCGACGAGCCCATCGAGCACCTCCTGCTCGCGAGCCGTGAGCGCAAAGGGGTCGGCCACGTCGAACGTGGGGAAGTCGCGCGTCTTGAGCGGATAGAGGGCGTCGCCGATTCGCACCTGGCCGGCTTCCAGGTCCATTGCGGCCCACAGGAGACGCTCGTCCATGTGCCACTCGGGGTGACGGCGCACGGCCTGGCCCTCGCACTTGAACAGGATGGCGTTCATGGCCTTGAGGCACGGCGTGAGCGAGCCCTCTTCGGTGTAGGTGTCTTCGGCGAACGTGAAGAGGGGCTCCAGATCGATGTCGTAGCCCTCTTCGAACTGCTCGACGTTCATGTACTTGATGTTGTTGCGCAGAAGCGTCGCGATGCACACGGGGTCGCCGGCAGCGGCGCCCATCCAGCACACGTCGTGATTACCCCACTGCACATCGACGCGAGGGGTGGAGATGAGGGTCGCCATGACCTCGTCGCCACGCGGGCCGCGATCCCAAATATCACCGATCAGGTGGAAGGCCCCCGTGCAACGCTGGCGCACATCTTCGGCCAGGTCAACGAGGTCGTCGACGTCGAGGCCCTCGCACGCGCGCTCCCACTCGTCCTCGTAGGCAAACTCAGGGTAGTAGAGCAGCGTACACACGCAGTCGAGCTCCTCGGAGGAGAAGCCCTCACCCAAAGTCTGCTCAACAAAGCGACGCACCTGGCCCGAGGCGGAACGCACAAGATGGTCGAACGCCAGCGAGTCGCCGTGGATGTCGCTCATGAGCTGCTCGTCAACGGGCGTGCATGCCGCAAGCGCCGCATGCACGCACACAATCGCCTCGGCAAGGCGGTCGGGAGCGATGCAGACAGAACGCTGTGCGTCGTACGGTTTGAAGGCGGCCTCTTCCATGGTCGTTACTCCTTTCCCTGTGCAACTGATTCGGGCACGTCGGTGGCCATCGGGCAGCCAGAAAGCGAAGTGATGTCGCGAGGCAGGCCGTCGGGGCCAAGCTCCCAGCCTTCCTCGCGCGCCTCGCGTGCCACGACTGCCTTCATCGCGGCGATGGCGCACTCAAGGTGGCAGGTATCGGGCTCGTTGGTGGTGATGAGCTGCATGGCCATACCCGGGGCAAGCACGATCTTCACCAGAGGGTTGTCGGGATGCTGGCCGGCCCAGCGCACGGTGACCTCATAGGAAAGGCCCGCCACAATCGGCAGCAAGACGATGCGGGTGAGAAGCACCACCAGGAAGCGCCCCACGCCGCCCTCGAGGCCCAGGGCCTCCACGAGCATGTCGGTGGGGAACACGGTGAACACGATGATGGACACGATGAGCACCATGATGATGAACGCGGTGCCACAGCGCACATGCTGGCGGGAGAACGCCATGCAGTTCTCGGGCGTGAGTGGGAGGCCATGCTCCAGGCAGTGGATTGTCTTGTGCTCCGCGCCGTGGTAGCGGTACATCTTCCTGATGTCAGGCATGAGGGCGATGAGCCACATGTACAGCACGAAGATGGCGGCGCGCAGCACGCCGTCGAGCAGGTTCCACGCAACCATGTTGTCATGGGAGTAATCGCCCACGACGAGGTTGGTCACAAAGGCAGGCACGAAGATGAAGAGGGCCACACCCAGCAGCACGCCCAGGGCCATGGAAACGGCCATCCAGCCGGCCATGCCCTTCTCCTCGGCTTCCTCGCTGGCCTGTCGCTGCTCCTCGGCAATCTGCTCGGCCGCCTCGGCGCGCGCCGCCTGCTTCTCAGCCTCGCTTTTGCCCTCGAGCTTCTTGGCCTGCTCCTCGTCCTCGTCGAAGTCATAGGCGTGGGCGGCGGTGATGCCCATGGCCTTGTACTGCAGCACGAGCGACTCAACCATGGCCACGCAACCGCGCACGAGCGGCCACTTGCGCCAGGGCTGCTTCTTGCCGTAGCCGGGAACGTCGTGCTCCTCCACGTAGATGCCGCCCTCGGGCTCACGCACGGCAACGGCCCAGGAATAGCGACCGCGCATCATGACGCCCTCGAGCATGGCGGCACCACCGATGTGGGTCTGGAAGAGCTCCCCGGTGTTTTGGTCCTTAGTGTCAGCCATTGTGGTTCGAGAATCCTTCCCGTCGGCCCCGCGCATGCCAGGCCGCCCTCGCCGCAGCCCTTAGGCGCGCAGCGTGTAGATGACGATAGCGGCCTTGTCGAGGTAGGTGTTGACGTAATCGGTCCAGGCAGCCGACGAATCGCCCGCTGTGCCGCCGGCTTGCTGGTATGCCACGTTATACGCAAGCATTGCAGCATTGTAGCTGGCAGAACCCTGCGCGAAAACCTGGTCTTTGAGCACGGCATAGTAGGCGTTGTCGGTGTTGGCCCACGACTGGGTGGCTGCGTCCCAGTTGGCGCCGAGCAGGCCGATGATGTAGTCGGCGTATTCGGGATGGCCCAGCTCGGTGTTCCCGTCGGAGGGCCACACAGGCTCCTGAAGCGTCTGGGCAGAGGCGGGGCATACGCTGTCCTTGAGCTTGGAGATGGCGCACGCCTGCTGCAGGGCCGCCTGAGCCTGGTCGACATCCATGTGCAGGTAGGCAGCTGCCTGGGTGATGTCGGTTGTGCCCACGAGCTGCTGCATGTAGGCATTCACCTCGTCGGCGCTCGCCGTGATGCCGGCGTCGGCGGCGATTTGGGCAAGCACCTGGTTGCGGGCATACGCAAGGACCATGTCCGAGGAGGGTGCGTCGTACGTGCCGTCGGCGTTGAGCGAGTACGAGAGAGACTGCGTGCCCTCGATGGCCTCGCGTGCCGTGATATCGAACGTCTCGCCGTTGTAGGTGTAGGTGCCCACCACGCAGGAGAGCTCGGTGTCGGCCAAGGCGGGCGCAACGGGATCGAGCTTCGTCGTGCCCCAGCCAAAGACAAACCTGGCCAGGACGATTGCGGCGAGCACGCCTACCGCGAGGCCGATGAGCGCCGTGACAGCCGCCGTGCGGTGCGACTTCGCGCGAGCCTGCTGCTGTACGTCGTCGATGCCCTTCTGCAGCATGGCCATCTGCTGTTGCTGCCAGGCAACGACCTGGGCACGAGAGTAAACGGGCACGTTGTCGGCCTGCTGATATTGACCCTGAGGCGTCTGCTGGTACTGACCCTGGGGGTTCTGCTGGTTGCCGTACGGATTGCCGTCCTGGTACTGGGACATGACACGCTCTCCTGAAGTTTGATTACAGTTCGGCCGGACGCGGATAGGGGTTGCCACAGCACATCTTGCCCTCCGGGCATGCCCCACGCATGCAGCCCGGGCCCGCCGTGCGGAAAATGAAGGGGGCCGTGGGCCTTACAAGCTCGAGCATCTTCCAGGCAAGCTCGCGAATCTCCCACTGCGCGCGGTTGCAGCAGCGGTTGGAGAAGAAGTGCATGAGCTCGCGGATGTTCATGGTCACGACGATCTTGGTCTCGCAGGCGTTGGGCAGGATATAGCGCGCATCCTCGGCAGGAACGCCAGCCTGCACGAGCTTGTCGTAAGCCTGCCAGCACGCATCGATGGCCTCGTCAAAGGCCTGGGCGGCCTCGGGATTGGTGTCGACGCTGGCGGGACGCACGATAGGCGGCTCTTCCTTGAACTTGACGTAGCGCTGCGACTGCTGGTTGTAGCTCGCAAGACGATGGCGCACAAGCTGATGGGTGAGCGCACGGCTCACACCCTCAACGGCAAACGTGTAGCTGGCATGCTCAAGCGTGGAGAAGTGACCGCTCGACATGATGGTGGTGAGAACCTTGCGGATCTTCTCGTCGGTCAGGCTCTCCATGAGCTCGCGGCCGCCCACGGGGGCATAGCAAAGGCGGGCAGCAGTCGCCACGGCGCGCTCGGGTTCAGGCGTGTGGTAGAGAAGCGTAACGTCCATGGAATCCTCCCAATCCTTCGGTACGAAAAAAGCCGGCCCCTCGGTATGACTCGAAGGGCCGGCTTAAAGAACGTGCTGGTGCCTTGCGTGGCAGGGCTAAAGGCTACTCGGCCTCGGGAGCCTCGGCCTCAGCGGCAGGAGCCTCGACGGGGTCGTTGGCGTGAGCAGCAGCGTACTCAGCGGCGCGCTTGGCCTTCTCGGCGGCCTTCTTCTCGCGCTCAATCTTAGCAGCGGCCTCGGCCTCGGCGGCCTTGGCAGCGCGGGCAGCCTTCTCAGCGGCCTGCTTCTCGGCCAGAGCGGCAGCGGCGCCACCGAACTTGCTGGCGAAGCGCTGGACGCGACCGGCGTTGTCAACGAACTTCTGCTGGCCAGTGTAGAAGGGGTGGCAAGCGTTGCAAAGCTCGACGGTGAGCTCAGAAACGGTCGAGTGGGTCTTGAAGGTGTTGCCGCAGGTGCAACGGACGGTGCACTCGACGTACTCGGGGTGGATACCCTGCTTCATGATAAAACTCCTTATGGTAGATGACGGACGCTGGTTTCCGACCAGGCGCCCCGTGAGCTGAGGAAGCATACCAAACTTGAGGGCCCTCATGCCAGTGAATCACGAAGGGAACATGAGATTGCGCGTCTTGCAAGGAGGTCCGTCGCAGACCCGTGCGAGAACAGGCGCCGCGGGGCATATACTGGGCTGAAAGCACCAGGCACTCACCACAAGGAGGCAAGCATGGACCGGATGGACATCGCGATTGTCGGCACGGGACCGGCGGGCGTATCGGCTGCCGTGACGGCCAAGCTGCGCAACAAGAAGGTGGCGCTTTTTGGAAGCGCCGAGCTGAGCGCCAAGATGAGCAAGGCGCACGACATACGCAACTACACGGGCCTGCCCGACGTCGGCGGCGCGGAGTTGGCAGCGCACATGCGTGCCCACCTCGACGCGATGGACGTGGCAGTGACGCCCGAGCAAATCGTGGCCGTCTACCCCATGGGCGACTACTTCGCCCTGCAGGGCGCACATGACATATACGAGGCCCGCAGCGTGGTACTTGCCAGCGGCGTCGTCATGGGCAAACCTTGGCCGGGTGAAAAAGAGCTGCTCGGACGCGGTGTGAGCTACTGCGCCACCTGCGACGGCCATCTCTACAGGGGAAAAACCGTGGCGGCCATCGGCTACAGCGAGGAATCCTGGCGCGAGGCGCTCTACCTCGCCGAGGTGTGCGGCCGCGTGCTCTACTTCTTTGGAAAGCGCCACGACGTGCCGGGCGACGAGCGCATCGAAGTCGTGGAGGAGCGACCCCTTGGCATCGAGGGCAACGGCGCGACCTGCGCCCTTCTCACCCAAGACGGAAACCACGAGGTGAGCGCGGTATTTGTGCTGCGTGACGCCGTCGCCGCCGACCAGCTCGTCGGCGGCCTTGCGACCGACGGGCCCCACGTTGTGTGCGACCTGCAGATGGCGACCAACATCCCAGGCCTTTTCGTTGCCGGCGACATCGCGGGCAAACCCTACCAGTACATCAAAGCCGCAGGTCAGGGCAATGTCGCAGCGCTGTCGGCCGTGGAATGGCTCGCCCGGCAAGACCAGGCAAGCCAATAAGGCCGGCACACACCGACAGGAGCCGCCCCGCATGCAAGCAAGGGGCCCGCAGGACGCGCGCGCATGCGTAACGTTTCCCGCGGGCCCCTCTTGTTTGGCGCCAGTGTGGGCTCGATGCCTCCGGACACGTCGCCTTACAGCCCGAAAAGCTTGGCGGTCTGGCGCATGCGCTGCGCAATCTTCACGCCGAAGGGGCAGTTGCGCTCACAGCGATGACACCCGATACAATCTTCAGCATGGGCGGGCAGCGCCTTGTAGTGCTCGCGCACCGAGGGTGGCACCTCGTCGTGGGCCATGGCCAGGTCGGCGAACTTGTTGACCTCGGCAATGTTGATGCCCATGACGCAAGGCTGGCAGTGGCCGCAATAGATGCACTGGCCGAAGTAGGAATGCGCCGGGGCTGCGGCAAGCACGCGGCCGAAATCCTTCTCAGCAGGCGTCGCGTCCTCATAGGCAAGGCAGCCCTCGAGCTCCTCGACGGTGCTGAAGCCCGTCATGACCGAGGCGACGGCCGGACGCGCGAGACAGTACTCGATGCACTGCGTCGTGGTCATGGCCGCGCCGAAGGGGGATTTGGAGGCGTCGAGCAGGCGGCCGCCGGCAAAGGGCTTCATGACGGTGATGCCCACGCCGTGCATGCTGCATGCGCGCAGCAGCTCCTGGCGCTTGGGGTCGACGTTGGACAGGGCGTCGTCGTAATGCTCGACAAACAGCGTCTCGATGTTCTCGGAAGGTGGCAGCATGTCGAACGCCGGGTTCATCGAGAACATGACCATCTCAACCTCGGGATAGTCGCAGGCAACAAGCGCGACCTCGGGGTTGTGGGTCGAAAGGCCGATGTGGTCGATGTGGCCCGCCGCCTTCTCTGCGCGGATGTAATCGATGAAGGGGCTGCCCATGATGGCCTTGAACTCGTCGACCGCGTCGACATAGTGGATGAGGCCGAGCTCGATGTGGCCACCGAAGCACTCAAGCAAAAACTCCCACGCAGGCACGACCTTGTCCAGGTCGCGCGTACGCACATACTGGCCATCCTGCCAGGTAGCCCCGAAGTGGCCCTGGACCACCCAGTGGTCGCGCTGCCCGCACACGGCTGCGCCCAGCGCACGGCGCACCGCAGGGTCCGCCATCCAGCAGTCGACGATGTTGATGCCGGCCTGGGCGGCGCGGCGCACGATCTCGCGGGTGCCCTCGGGGTCGTCGCCGCGGATCCACTCAGCGCCGTAGCCGATCTCGCTCACCTTGACGCCAGTCTTGCCCAACTCGCGGTATTGCATGAATCTCCCTATCTCCTCCCCCGGAATCACCGGGGCTCCCAAATAAAACTAACCTGGTTTGCGGGCATGCCTCGCCTTGAGCGGCCCTTAGAGCTCGCGTTGGGCCGCCACGGCACGCGCGACCGCTTCATAGCCGCCCTCGCCGGGAAACGCCAGGCGACGGGGGCGGCCGTCGTCTTCAACCAGCACCATCGAGCCGTCGCCGATGGCCGCCCCCGAGCGACGCAGCGAAAACGTGTCGCATGCCCAGATCTCGGGAGCGCAACCGTCCTCCCAGCCCACGAGGCCGAGCCTGCCGGCGCGGGCAATCGGCGTGTGGCCCACGATCTGGCTGAGGTCGGCAAGGGCCCCGTAGAGCATGTCGGACACGTCGGCCCACACGGGACCGGGAGCCTGCCAACCTCCCCTGGAGGCGCCGGCGCTGTCGAGAGCGGCCCATTGGCCCGAGTCGCAGAGCATCGCGTTGAGGCAGGCGGCGATGTCCGTGGGCGTCTTGTCCACCTCTGCCAGGTATTCGTCGGCCCACTCCTGCGTGATGCCCGCATGGCAGCACAGAAACGAGCCCACCGTCGTGGCCATCTGCACATGGAGGCGGTCCTCAAGCACATCGCGCACCTCGCGCATAATGCCCGGCATCGTGCCCGACCCCACGCGGCCGCGGATGTAGCACAGGTCGTGGTTGCCCATGAGGACGTCGACCCTCAGGCCCTCAGACCGGCGGGCTTCCACCCAATCTGCCTGGTAGGAAAGAGCATCGAGGGCACGATGCTCAGTGGCGCCCCAATCGTCGCACGCATCGCCCAAGAACACGACGCGCCTCACGGCCAGCTCGGGGTCGCGCACATATCCCAACAGGCGGGGCAGGATAAAAGGCTGCTTGAGGTGGAGGTCTCCGAGAACGAGTGTCGACATGGGGGCCTTTCGGTTGGGGCCGCAAAAACCAAACGCACCGATTGTACCCGTTGCCGCGCGAAGCGACAAAACCAGCGCAATACGCAAAAGGCCGCTCGCCCCCGTGGGAGGCAAGCGGCCTTGAGGAAAAGCGGGCGCGCGCTAGGCAGCCTTCTGTGCCTGCTCGTCGGCAGCGACGAGCTCGCGGGCATGGGCGATGGCGTCGTCGATGTTGGGGCGGAAGTGCTCCTCGCCCACCAGGTCGACGAAACCGGCATGACGCATGGCAGCCATGGGCTGCTCGTTGGCGTGGCTGATAATGAGCTGCACGCCGTTCTCCTTGCAGTACTCGTAGAGGTTCTCCAGGGCGTTCATGCCCGAGGAGTCAAGCGAGGGCACGCCGCGCATGCGGATGATGAGGTAGCGGGTGAACTCCTTGACCGAAATGTCGGTGATACGGTCGGTCATGCCGAAGAACATGGGGCCGTTGATTTCGTAGACGCGCACGCTCTTGGGAAGCTCGCGCAGATGCGTGACCTCGGAGTTCTCGTCGCAGTAGTACTTCCAGCCCTTGACCTCGGTCTCCTCGCTCACCATCTTCATGAAGAGGACCACCGTGATGGTCATGCCGGCAGCGATGGCCGTGACCAGGTCGAACACAATGGTGAGGACGAACGTGAGGAGCAGCGCCGCCACGGCGCCCTTCGATGCGGTGCGGCACAGGTGCGCGAAGTTGCGCCAGCCGCTCATGTTGTAGGCCACCTGCAGCAGGATGGCGGCGATGGTGGGCATGGGGATGAGCGCGGCATAGGGCATGAGGAAAACGAGCACCAAAAGCAGCACGACGGCGTGCACCATGCCGGCGATGGGCGTGCGGCCGCCGCTCTTGACATTGGCGGCCGTGCGGGCGATGGCGCCCGTGGCGGGGATACCGCCGAACAGGACCGAGCCGATGTTGCCCACACCCTGGGCCACGAGCTCCATGTTGCAGCGGTGGTGGGCCGAGATCATGGAGTCGGCCACGACGCACGAAAGCAGGGACTCAATGGCTGCCAGGATGGCGATGGTGACGCCGTTGGACAGCTCGTTGCGGAAAAGCTCGAAGCTGAGCTGGGGCGCCTGGAACTGAGGGAGGCCGGCCTGGATGGTGTAGAGGTCGCCGATGGTGTTCACGTTCATGCCGAAGAGCGGCACCATGACGGCTCCGACGATGACGGCGACAAGCGAGCCGGGAATCTTGTCGTTGACGCGAGGCCACAGGATGAGAATGGCCAGGCACACAAGGCCCACGAGCAGGGCCTGCCAGTTAAAGGTGGAGATGTTGGCGGCCACGGCGGCAAGCTTGTCGGCGGCGTCGATCGTGACGGTGCCGGCCGGATAGGTGAGGCCCAGGAAATCCTTGATCTGGCCGATGACGATGGTGACGGCGATGCCGGCGGTAAAGCCCGTGGTGATGGTGTAGGGCACGAAGCGGATGAGCGTGCCGAGTTTGAGCAGGCCCATCAAGATAAGGATCACACCGGCGATAAGCGTGGCGGCCACAAGGCCTTCGAGGCCGTCGGTGGCGACAATACCTGCGACGATGGTTGCAAACGCGGCCGTGGGACCCGAAATCTGCACACGCGAGCCACCAAGCATGGCAATGAGGAAGCCGGCGACGATGGCCGTGTAGATGCCGCGCTCAGGGCTCACGCCCGAGGCGATGGCAAGCGCGATGGAGAGCGGCAGCGCCACGACCGCCACGACGATGCCCGAGACGATGTCCTTCGGGATCTGGCGGCGCAATTCCTCCTTGCTGGAATGCTTGATGACGCTGAACAGAATCGGTTTAATCTTGTCGCGCTGCATGGGCCTGGTTTCTTCTCGAATGGGTATAAGTAATAATTTCTCGTCGAGAAAGGCGAGGGAGACATTTTAGCGCGCAAAATATGTCTGAACCCAAGTCCACAAAACCGCCAGCGCACTGACGCATGGCCAACAAATTGGGCGGGCACAAGGCCCACCCAATGAGTGACTTCTTTATATCAGACGATGGCACCCGCGAGTCGTAAGCCTCGCGAGACCGCAGCCCTTACAGGTTCTCCTTCAGCCAGGCGTCGATGGCGTCGCCGGACTGCGTCACCAGATGGCCCATGAGGGAAAGCACGGGCGCCACCGTCGCACTGGGACAGACGGCTTCGATCTTGCGGTCGGTGCCCGAGGCGCCGCTACCGCCGTTGGTGCAGAACGGCAGAATCTTCTTTCCCGCAAAGTCAAGCGACTCCAAGAAGGTGTACACGGCCATGGGCATATCACCGCACCAGTTGGGATAGCCCAGGATCACTGTGTCGTAAGCGTCCAGGCTCTCGGGCATCTCGCGCAGCTCGGGGCGGGCGTGCGTGGCAAGCTCGTTGCGCGCTTCCTCAACGCAGCCCCGGTAGTCGGCGGAATACGGTTTGGCGGTAGCGATCTCAAACAGCTCGCTGTCCGTGCGCTCGGCGATCATCTGCGCGGCAGTGGCCGTGTGGCCCTGCGGCAGGTCGACGATGTCGCCGGCGACGTAGTTCTGGCCGGCACGGCTGAAATAGGCGATGAGGACGTTGGACATGGAGATACCCCTTTTCGATTGGCAGCGTTCGCACGGCGGATGGTTGAGACGATCGCAACGCCTTCTTCCCATTCTGCGCCCGCGTCAACGCAGGCATGGCGCATCTGCAAACGCCTGTGTGCAAAAGATGCGCTCGACGGCGGCCGCATACTCGGCCTGGCCGCGCACGCCCCTCACGGCAAGGTGGACCGATGCCGGATCGGCAAAGCAGCACTTGGCATAGGACCACCACTCCTTCATGCGTGCGGCCGCGTTGTCGGCGCCCATGAGCTCCTCGTATTCGCAAAAGAGCCTGTCGTGGAAATGTTCAAGCTCGCCCAACGTGGCAGCCTGGCCGCCCCGAATCATGCGCGCAAGGGCCGGGTTGGCAACGATTCCCCTGCCCAGCATCACATGGCGGGTCTCAGGATAGGCCGCAAGCAGTGCCTCAAAATCGCCAACAGCAAAGATGTCGCCGTTGTAGGCAACGGGAAACGGTGCCTTCTCCAGCGTCGCGCCATACGGCTCCCACCGAGGTTTTCCCTGATAACGGTCCTTTTGCACACGGGGGTGGACGATGAGCTCGGCAAGCGGCAGGCGGCAATACAGATCGAGGAGTCTCGCGTATTCGTCGTCGGCGCAAACACCGAGCCGCGTCTTGACCGACACCGGCAGAGGCGACCTGGCACATATATCTTGCAGGAAGGTTCCGAGGTCGTCGGGGTTGCGTAAGAATCCGGAGCCTTTGCCCTTGGCGACGACCGTGCCCGACGGGCAGCCCAGGTTCAGGTTGACTTCCTTGTAGCCCATGTCCGCAAGCAGATGCGCGGCATGCACGAACTCGTCGGCGTTCTTCGTCAGCAACTGGGGCACGACATCGAGGCCCGGGCTGTTGAGCGGGTCGAGCTCCTCGCGCGCCCGCTGGCCAAAGGTGGAGCCCAGCCGCGGCGGGGAGATGAACGGTGTGTAGTAGCGCTCAAGCGCGCCAAAGCACTCGGCGTGCACACGGCGAAACACGTGTCCCGTGACCCCCTCCATGGGGGCAAGCGACAGGATTTTTGGTCTCATCATCTGTGGTGGCCTTTTGACTGGATACGACGGAACGCCGTCGGCAGATACGGGAACTCGCGGCGGAGACCCTCCCCCGCCCAAGCGCGACAGTGTAGACGTTTGCGCGCCCGTCAAAGCAAGGAAATAGCAAGAACCCGCGCAAATGCAGGCGATATACAATCGAGGTGCCGCGAGAAAGAAGCCCCGATGTTCAAGAAATCGTTCTTCAACCCGTTCTCGACGCTCCTGCTTGCATTGGCCGGCGACAGGGCCCCTATATAGCAGCAAGCGCGGCTCCAATCGAAACCGCGCTTGCCACCTGGTAGTATATGATTACAACGAACGCTTGTTCGTTACTCCCACTCGGTGGCTTTGGTTCTGCCGCCCCGTCATTCCCGTTGCGCCCAGTTTTCAACGGCATCTCGAGGCGAGTGCCACCGAATGGCGCGATGTCGCGTTTCGTCGGCTTCGGGGACAAAAGCTGGGACAGCTTCAAAAGTCTGATACCTTTCAAGAGCTGCTCCTAAAACTCAAATCTCTTTTGGCTTTTGGGAGTATCAAAACTCCGCGCTACAGGAGGCCCAAGAACTAATCTCGAGACAAACCGCCTAAAGGGATAACGCTCCTGCCGAGAGACTGGGCGGCTTGCTCGATCGACGCGGGCCGGCGATTGCTAAGCCCCAAAGCCGAAGCACGCGGCGCCGCTCATTTCGCTAAATCAACTTGATAGGATGACGGATCACGGTCTTGAGCTTTTCCGGCGCGCACTTGCGCGGGTCGGAGAGGTAAATCTCGTGATGGAGGCGGGATTCGGAAAAGTCGGGGGCATAGCCCTGTTCCGCCGCGAATGCGCGCATGGCGTCTATGGTCGCCGGCTCGCCGTCGTAAGGCCCGGTATGCATGCACTGAACGCAAAGGCCCTCGTCGACCCTCAG
>CABQHM010000002.1 GCA_902464015.1 uncultured Coriobacteriales bacterium
GTGCTGGCCAGCTCTTCTTCGGAAAGCACGCAGCCGGTCTCGACCTTCGCGGCTTCACTCGCACGCAAGGTGAGCTCATATCCGCGCAGGCGCACCTGCAGCGGGTCGCCCATGGGCGCCACTTTCTGCAGAGTGACCACAACGCCTGGTATCAGGCCCATGTCGAGCAGGTGGCGACGCAGTTCGCCCTCCCCCGCAACCGCCGTTACACGTGCGCTTTGCCCTGGGGCAAGCGAGTCAAGTGCCATGATGTGCTTCCTTTTCCCTCTCCCAATTTCTCCGGGAGTCATCCTAGCAGAACAGTGGGCGCACAGTACCCGTAGGTGACATAAGCCACGGCACGTCCGTCCTTCTTTACTGGAACGGCAACAAGACAGGGGCCAGCAAACACAAAAGGAATTACAATTTATGCATTCTGAAAAAGGCGCCGCCCACGACAGCAAGGAGATTTCGCATGTCCGCTACCATCTCGCCCACGGCTTTTCTTGGTTCGTTTTTCCACACGCCCCGCTACGGCGAGGTCGAGCTGCTTGAAAACGTGCTGATTGAGGTGGACGCGCGCGGCTTTATCACCGACGTGGTGCGCGCCGATGCCCCCGACTACGCCGCTCGCGTGGAGCACGCACGCAACGCCGGCACCCTCGTCGAGCTGGCGCAGGGCACCTACGGCCTGCCCGGCTTTGTGGATATGCACGTGCACGCCCCGCAGTGGCCCCAGGCAGGCGTCGCCCTCGACGAGCCGCTCGACGTGTGGCTCCAGAAGCGCACGTTCCCGCTTGAGGCGCGCTTCGCCGACCTCGACTTCGCCCGCCCCGTCTACCGCGACCTGGTAAGCCGCCTGCTCAGCCTGGGCACTACCACGACGGTGTACTTCGCCAGCAACGACCTGGCCTCCTCCATCGAGCTCGCGCGCATCTGCGCCGAGGGTGGCCAGCGCGCGCTCGTGGGCAAGGTCGTCATGGACGATCCGGCGGCAAACCCCGACTTCTACCGCGACGCCACCACGGCTCAGGCCCTGGCAGACACCGAGACGCTGCTGGCCGAGGTCACCTCCATTGGCGCCGCAACGCGCCAGGGCGTCTACGGCGTGGTGACGCCGCGCTTCATCCCCAGCTGCACCGACGAGGGCCTTGCCGGCCTGGGCCGCATTGCTGAGAAGACGGGCGCCTACGTACAGTCGCACTGCGCCGAGGGGCAGTGGGAACAGAGTGTGGCGCCGGCCCGCTACGGCAAGTCCGATGCGCAGGCCCTCTACGACTTCGGCCTTCTGCGCGAGAAGTCGGTCATGGCGCACTGCACCTTCCTGTCTGAATCCGACGGCGAGCTTTTTGCCCGCTCGGGGGCCGCAGTGGCGCACTGCCCCGTCTCCAACTCCTACTTCGCCAACAGCGTGTGCCCGGTGCGCCGCCTGCGCGGCCAGGGCGTGCGCATGGGCCTGGCGACCGACATCTCCGGCGGTTTCTCGCCGAGCATGTACGAGAACATGCGCCACGCCATCATGGTGTCGCGCATGCTGGAGGAGGGCGTTGACGCAAGTGTGCCGCCCGAGCAGCGCGGTCTGGGCACGGCGCGCATCACCTCGGCCGAGGCGCTCTGGCTGGCCACGGCCGGCGGCGGTGAGGCGCTGCGCCTGCCGGTGGGCACCTTCGAGCGCGGCCAGGCCTTCGACATGCAGGTGGTGGACACGCGCGCGGCCGGCGCCGACCTCACGGGCTTCAACGTGTTCACCGCCCCGCGCGACATCATCGACCGCATCATTTACCTTGCCACGCCCGAAAACGTGCGTCAGACCTGGGTGCAGGGTACCCTCGTGCACGACAGGAGCATGCTACGCTAATCTGCGCCGCAACGCATCCGTGGGCGGGTTTGCTTTGGCTCACTGGTCGTGAAATACCAGTGTGAATCCGCCTACGGATGCATAAAACGCGGCTATGGTCGATAATCAATCCCGTTGTTGTACGTAAGGGAGCCGTCTCAAGACGGGCGCCTAAGGGGTGCCTGATCGTCGGCGGCACACATCAAGGGAGAGACGAAAGAGTGAGCGAGAGCACAACCGCGCAGGTAGATACTGCCAATGAGGCGGCCAACGGCATCACGGTCGGCGTCGATGCCAAGCTGCCTTGGGGAAAGGCGCTGCTGCTGGGCCTGCAGCACGTTTTGGCCATGGACTCCTACATGCCGCCCTTCATCATCGCCACGGCGCTGGCGCTGGCCCCCACGGCCTCCACGGCCCTGATTCAGTCCACCTTCCTGGGCGCGGGCGTGGCCTCGCTCATCCAGGTGTTGTTCTTCCTGCGCATGCCCGTGTGCCAGGGCCCCTCGTACGTACCCGTGGGAGCGGTCATCGGCCTGTACTTTGGCGCCAACGGCTTCGACACCGTCTTCGGCGCATGTCTGGTAGGCGCCGCGTGCATGGTGCTCTTCGGACTGTCAGGCCTGTATAAGCGCGTCGTGCACCGCTTCATCCCGCCCATCGTGAGCGGCACCGTCATCATGATCGTGGGTCTCACGCTTCTGCCCACCGCCTTCTCGAGCAACATCTTCGTCGAGGGCAACAGCCTTTCCATGGGCCAGAACATCCTGCTGGCCTGCATCTCCGCCACCGTCATGATCGCCTTCTCCATGCTGGGCGTTTACCGCCCTCACCTGGGCAAGACGCTGCGTGTGTGCTCGGTCATCATCGCCCTGCTCACGGGCTCCATCGCCGCCGCCTGCATGGGCGGTCTGGACCTTTCGAGCGTGGCCGCCGCACCCCTGTTCAGCCTGCCCAACGTGGCCTTCGTGAACTACGGCCTGTCGTTTGACATCTCCGCCATCCTCACGATGCTCGTCATCTATATGGTGCTTCTCGCTGAGACCACCGGTACCTGGTATGCCGTGAGCTCCGTTGTGGGCAAGCCCATGACCGACGAGCAGATCAACCGCGGCGTCATCGGCGAGGGCCTGGGGTGCCTCGTGGGCTCGCTTTTGGGCACCACGCCCGTGACCGGCTACTCCACCAACGCAGGCATCATCTCCATCACCGGTGTGGCCAGCCGCCGCGTGTTCGTGATGGCCTCGGTGTGGCTCATCGCGCTTTCGTTCGTCGGCAAGCTGTCCGCCCTCATCATGGCCATCCCCGCCTCCGTCATCGGCGGCGTGTTCGCCGTGGTGTGCGCCATCATCCTGCTCAACGGCTTCCGTCAGATCAAGGGCGAGCCGCTCAGCGAGCGTCAGCTCTACATCATCGGCGTGCCGATCGCCGTGGCCGTGGGTCTGCTCAACATTCCCGCCGACCTGCTGAACACCGTGCCCGAGATGGCGCAGTACCTGCTCAACTCCCCCATCGCCGTCAGCGCTATCGTGTGCATCGTGCTCAACAAGGTCCTGCCCGAGCGCACCGCCGCCGAGAAGCGCAGCGAGCAGGGGCAGCAGAGCCAGGCCGAGATGTCCGCGCGGGCGTAAGCGAGAAGACCGGCAGCACGAAGCGGGCGAATGGGGACTTCGGCTCTCATTCGCCCTCGCCAAAAGGCGGGACCAACGGTACAAGCGCTACCGGGCGCTTCAAGTTCCGGGCTCGCCTTCCCCAAATGTTATCGCGCACGTTAAAAAGCGCGCTTCCCACAAGTTCGGGAGGCGCGCTTTTTCTTTTGGGCGAGACAGACGGGCGCGCACGGGCTGAAAAAGGTCAAGCTTCTAGGATTAACATACATTTCAGGATTTCAAAAAACCTGCCAACTGGTGTTTTGCTGATTTAACATACATCTCACCAGTTGAAATGTATGTTAATCCTACCACATCCCCCAATAAACCACCTATATCCGATAATTACCTTCTACCTGCCCAAATTTCCTTGCGTGTGAGTTTTTTCACACTCCACGCGCGGGCCATTTCATACGCCGTCGGACGAATATGAGCAGCCAACGTGGATGCATGCTGTGAATCGACGAGCCGCACGGCCTGGGACACCCCCGACAGGGTCGCACGGCAAACAGCCTGCCCGCAAACATTGAGTTGCAGGCACACGAGGAAGAGGGAATTATGGACTCCACGAACACCAGCACTCGCAATGTCGCACTGACCCGTCGCGCATTTGTCACAGGTGCGCTCGGCGCCGGCCTTGTCGCTTTCGCAGGCATGGGCGCACTTTCCCAGACCATGACGGCCCAGGCAGAAGAGTCCTCCGCCGCCCAGGACGGCCCCGACTATGACATCGTCATCATCGGTGCCGGTGGCGCAGGCATGACCGCCGCCATGAGCGCGCACGACGGCGGTGCCCGCGTGCTGCTTATCGAGAAGATGGCCGTGGCCGGCGGCAACACCGTGTGCGCTGAGGGCGGCATGAACGCCTGCTGCACCAAGGTTCAGGAGGCAGAGGGCATTGAGGACAGCGTCGAGCTCTTCGCCAACGACACCTTCGAGGGTGGCCATGAGCTGGGCAACATGGACCTCATCACCTTCATGTGCGAGAACTCCAACGCCGCCCTCGAGCGTCTGGAGGAGCGCGGCATGTTCCTCACGAAGCTCTCCACTTCCGGCGGCGCCTCAGTCAAGCGCATCCATCGTCCCGAGGACGGCGAGGCCGTGGGTACCTACCTCGTGCGCCACATGTGTGAGCAGTGCGAGCAGCGCAACGTTGCCGCCGTGACGCAGATGCGCGCCGACGAGCTCCTCGTCGACGACAGCGGTACCGTGTGCGGCGTGCGCGCCACCGACCTGCGCACGGGTGCCAGCGTCACTTACAACGCCAAGGCTGTCATTGTGACCGCCGGCGGCTTCGGCGCCAACCATGAAATGCTCGCCCAGTACCGCCCCGAGCTGCTCAACGCCGTCACCACCAACCAGCCCGGCGCAACGGGCGACGGCATCCTGCTGGCCCAGGCCATCGGTGCCGACACGGTGGACATCGACCAGATCCAGGTGCACCCCACCGTTGAGCAGGGCACTGCAACCCTTCTTTCCGAGGGCATCCGCGGCGACGGCGCCGTGCTCGTCAACAAGGACGGCCAGCGCTTCACCAACGAGCTTCTGACCCGCGACAAGGTCTCCGCCGCCGAGTGGGAGCAGCCCGAGGGCTGGGCTTACGCCGTGTTCGACAAGAAGGTCTATGACTCTAACAAATCGGTGGAGAGCAAGTTTGTGAGCAAGGGTCTTGCCCTTGTCGCCGACACCATCGAGGAGCTCGGCCAGCTCATGGACACCGACGCCGAGGCCTTTGTCCAGACCATCGCCACGTACAACGACGCTATCGCCAACGGTGAGGATGACCCCATGGGCCGCGAAAAGGCCCGCGAGTCCATCGTGGACGCCCCGTTCTACGCGATCAAGGTGGCCCCCGGCATCCACCACACCATGGGCGGCCTGCGCATTAACACCGACACCGAGGTGCTCAACGCCGACGGCAAGGCCATTCCCGGCCTGTTCGCAGCTGGCGAGGTCACGGGCGGCATCCACGGCGGCAACCGCCTGGGCGGCAACGCAATCTGCGATATCAACGTCTTCGGCCATCAGGCTGCCATGAGCGCCCTGACCTACCTGGGCATCGCGGCCGTCGACCGCGAGGCGCTTATCGAGATGACCGAAGTCGAAGGCCAACTCAACCAGCATGCCACGCAGCACGGCACCACTGCTTGCACCGACTGCCACCGCGTGGATGCTGCGCCTGTGCTCACCTGCACGCAGTGCCACGACGACGCCGTGACCCCCGAGGGCTGGCTCACCTGGGAAGAGGCCCAGCAGGAGGGCTAAGGCGACAAGGCCGAGCCGCAAGGCTAAAGCGGTCGAGTAAGACTCTACTTTAGGCAGAGACCAGCAGGGGGTTAAGGCGCAACAAGGTCAAAGCCGACGAGGCAGTCTCTATCTGGACAAGCCCGCCTCATACACCTCAGGCATCCCCCATATCTCATCATCCCCCTTCCTTCTCGCCGCACCCAGTTCCCCCACTGGGTGCGGCGGGACTCTTTGCATCCGCCAACCAAGGTGGTGCTCCCCCGGGCAGTCAATCGGCGCGGCCGCACATCGCCCGCCTTTCTGCAATCGTGAATCACACGTCCCCGCACTGCGATGGTTGATGCGATTGCATTTCTCATGGGCTATACTCTCCCCTGATTACACGGCATTTTTGAGGGTTCGGGCCCGCCTGGGAGGAAGGCAGAGCATGCAACAAAGGGACGGCCGCGTGCCACGAGGGACAAACAAGGCATCGTGGTCGCTGTTTGCGCATCGGTTTGCCCCACTGTTCTCCTGCAGTTTTCTCGGCCTCGCCGCAATACGCGTGTGGCTGCAGTGCTGCGTGTACGACCTCTATGCCGCCACTGATTCGGGTATGGCGACCGTTGCCATCAACCTGACCCGTGGCATCGTGACCCTTGTGCTCATGACAGTCTTCGCTCGTCGCACATTCTCCCCGCAGGCCCAAAATCGCCTGGGTGTAGCAAGCGCCATCCTTATGACATGCGGGTGCATGTTGCTCCTGGCGGCAAGCGAGACAACAACTCCCCTGCTAGGCTGGGTCGCATGCATGCTTTCGGCTCTTGGCGTGGTATGGGGCGGCGGTATGTGGATCACCTTCTACGAGCGGCTCAATCCCAAAGAGTCGCTGCTCTATGCCTTCTCGGCACTGTCCCTGAGCTGCCTGGCCGGACTCGTACTCGGTTTTCTCCCCAAATCGCTGACCATGCTCGTGGGCGTCTTCATGCCCGCCCTGTCGCTTGTGACCTTTCGCGCTGCGATGCGAGACCTCGATGAGAGAGGTATCGCAGAATGTGCGCCAAATGCAGCCTCGTGCCAGGCCACACCCCTCCCCTATTCCCGCGAATTCCATGTCACGGGCGTGCGGTTTCTTGCAGGCATCGCCCTGTTCAGCCTCGCCTTGGGTTTCGCGCGCGGCTTTCCCTACGGCCAAGCCATAGAGCTTCCCGTCGCGATGCGAGTGCTTCATCAGCTGTTGACCTGCTTGTTGTGCACAGGCGTGTGGTGGTGGGTTCTGGTCAAGGGGCAGAGTCTGCGTCTCTCGGCGTTGTGGAACATGCCTTTGGCGTTGCTTGTCACCGGTGTGCTCCTGCTCGCCTGCCTCACCCCGCAGCTCATGCAACTAGGTTCTGCGCTAGTCACCGTCGCGAACACATTCACACTCGCCGTGTTGTGGTACATCAGCTACGACGTGGCGCGCAATATGCATGCGCCGAGCTACCTTGTGCTGGGCACCGTTTGGGTCGTTCACCAAGTACCCCGCGAGGTAGGGCGTCTCATTGCCATGGGCGTGGGACCCTACGATTCCTCGCCCATGCTCGTCGCCATGTGCATGATTGTGCTGCTTGCCGGCAGCATGTTTTTACTGATAAGCAACTCGACGCCTCTCACGCGACCGCTTTTCGCCGATATAAACCGCCCGGACACTTCAAGCAGCTTTTCCCAGAAGCAAGGCGCATCTCAGGACGACACGCGCGCGTCTGCCGTTCTCAACACAGGCACCAGCAACACCCCTGGCACGACGAGCGGCACTCCTTGCACAGCTGCGAACGGTGGGGTGCCGACAATCGCGAGCGCATCATCAGCGAGCCCCGCCTTGGCATCGGCTGCCGATGACATCGAAACGCGACTTTTGCTGATGGGCAGGCATTACAATCTCACACGCCGCGAGATAGACATCGCGCGCCTTCTGATTCGCGACCTCAGCAAAGCGCAAATCGGCGAGGCTCTGTGCTTGTCCGAAAGCACCGTGCGCACCCATGCGCGCAACCTCTATGCCAAGCTCGACGTGCATAGCCGCGAGCAACTCAAAGAGCTTGTGGAGGCGTTTTACAACTAGAAGGCGCAATTAACACGCATTTCGCAAATTCGAAAAATGCGCCAACTGGGGTTTTGATAAAATAGCATACATCTCAACTGTTGAAATGCATGTTATTTCTCTTCGAATCGACAATAGCGCCCTGCGGACTGCCGGCGGCGGCCCGCCTACTCCCCCAGGGCTTCAACTGTCTCGTTGTAAGCCTTGCGCAGCTGCGCCATAAGCGGCTCGACGTCGACACCTTCGAGAACACAGGGGCGCAAAGCCTCAGTGAGCTCGACAGCCGGAGCCGCTAGGTTGGAAAGCCCCAGGTTGAGCGCCACACCCTTGAGCGTATGGGCGGCTCGGAACGCCGCCTTGGCATCGTGGGCCGCAAGGGCATCTTCCAGCTGGGAAAAGCTTTCGTCTTGCACGAATTTGCCCGCAAAGCGCTCCACGAGGGCCGGTGATCCCAAACGGCTTGCAACGTCATCGAAATCGGCCCCGATCCGCTCGTATATCGCGCGAATGTCACTCATGAGACGCCTCGCATTCCTCTTCTGAACTGCCGTCTTGACAGTCTTTGTCCACCTGTACAAAGGCTTGCCTGCATTGGTCGCAGACAGTATGCGCTCGCTGCAAGGCGCCCACAAGCGTTGCCCAGTCAAGCGGCTTGGAAAGATGCTCGGTAAATCCCGCCTGAAGGCTGCTGGTCACATCATCGGCAAAAGCATTGGCGGTCACGGCAAAAATGGGCACGTTGGCCGCATCGGGACGCTGAAGGCCACGGATAGCGCGGGCGGCTTCAAAGCCGTCCATGACAGGCATCATGATGTCGAGCAACACGGCGTCAAACTCCCATGGAGCCGAAGACTCGAACGTAGCCAGCGCCTGAGCGCCGTCCGAGACGCACACGGGATGCGCGCCCGCTGCGCTAATCATGAACTCGGCTATCTCGCGGTTGAGGTCGTTGTCCTCAGCCACCAGTACCCGCATCCCCTCAACCGTAGCGCACCCCATCGGGTCAGGTCGGGCCTCTTGGGTATTCAGCGCAATTTGATCGGTTGTCTCAAAGGGCAAGACCAGCACAAATGTGGTTCCTTCACCCTCTTTGCTCGTAAAGCTGATGGAGCCGCCCATGTGCTCGGCAAGACCTTTGGCAATCGACAATCCCAGGCCGTTGCTCCCCTGCATGGGCGTTACACGCCCCTCGCAGGCAAACGGCTCAAACACATGGCTCTGGAACTCCTCGCTCATGCCAATGCCCGTATCGGCACACGTATACTGCAGCGTCACCACCCCGTCGGAGTAGGACACTTCTTTGCACCCAAGTGTGACCATACCGCCAGGGTGGTTGTATTTGACGGCGTTGGACAAAAGGTTCAGAAGCAAGCGCTTCAGATGCGTCGGGCTTGCCAAAACATTGGGATGCTGGATGAAATCCTCCTCGAGGAGTACCTTCACGCCACAGCTGGCCGCATGCGACTCCACAATCTGCACGAGCTCGGCATTCATCGCGCCCACGTTAATCGGAGCCTTCACAAGCGTGACCTCGCCGCTCTCAAGTTTGCTCGTGTCAAGAACTTCGTTGACGAGGTTGAGCAGCAAAGTCGAAGCATCCCAAATCTTGCGACGGCATTGCGCCTGGCGCTCCATATCGTCCGGACACGAGTCGGCTATCTCCACCATGCCGCGAATGCCGTTGATAGGGGTGCGAATGTCATGGCTCATACGCTGGAGAAACACGGTTTTTGCGTTGTTGGCCGCTTGCGCGGCGTTGGCCGACAACGCCAAATGCTCGTTGTATTCCTTCTCGCGCTTCAAACTCTGCTCATAATGGAGCCGATCGTCGTTGCGTTTTCTAAGCACGATGACAGCAACGACGACAATGTAGACGGCACAAGCAGCAAGAGCAAACTGCACCGCTTGGCTCATAAGCGACGATACGGGAACGTACACATAGATGAAGTAGCTGCGCACCTGGTCCGCCGTGCCGGCATACCAATGCGCGTTATGCCACACAAACGACAGCTCATCCCCGTGTGGATTCATCGTTTTAAGTTGCTGAATCGGCGTGTCGCGAAGCTCGGTGTCTCCCTGAGCGGCCTCCTGGACAAGCTCAGGGTTGTTCGCAGCCACAAGACGCCCCTCACGCTCGATAACAATGGTGCCGGAGCGAGCAGTATCGTAACCGTCGAGAAGGTTCTGCTGAACAAGCGTGTATTTGTCTGCAAAAGCCGCGTCGGTGTGGTAATACGCCACCGCAATACCGGGGGCATCACTGCGACAGGCGGCGGCAATGTCAACATAGGAACCGTCGGGCAAATTCGCCCGAACGGCATACACCTCGAAGGGGTGCTCGGCCACATTGAGCAAGACGTCCTTGCCAATCCACTCCCGCAAAGCGGAAGCGTCCACCTCATCGTTGGAGTATTGGGCTTCGACATTGCCAGAGGCATCGAGAACAATGACACCCGTGAGTCGCAACTCGTCGACATAACGTTTCAGCGTCGATACCGACAAATCCCCCTTGTCAGAACTCAAATTGCGTGCCAGCTATCCTGCGTTCTCAAGCGCGCGCAGGGCACTTTGTGCATCACTTGCAGCATTGTAGGAATCGTAAACGAGCGCCTGCTCCTTGATATAGGCAATATCTTGAGTAACCCGCGTTGTCACGTAGGAAAAAGTCGAGCTGAAACCCGCAAGGCCCGCCAGGACCGTCAAGACAAACCCGACAAGTATCACGACGACCCATAGCCTCTTGTTTGGCTTGGCTTTTTCCACGGGCGACATGGAGGCCGGCTCGAGGGCCGCTTCAGCAGTCATGGGCCTCCACTCCCAAAAAGCTGGACACATCGCTCAAGTATTCGGAAGCGATAGAATCGAGTGTGCCATCGAGGTACATTTCGGAGAGCGCATCGTCAAGACGCGCGTCAATGCCCCGGGAATCGTTCAACGCGAAAGCAAACCCCAAATTGACCGTCTGCAAAGGCTCGTCGAGGATGCGAAAATCCATCCCATAGTCGAACGCATACTTCTGGATGGCAATGTCATATCCGGCAATCGCGTCGACGTGCCCCTTGGCAAGCATCGGGTACAGCAACGAACGGTCTTGCAGACAATACAGCAGGCCAATCTGAGGCAGTGAACCCCCGTCGACGGAGTTGTCAAGGAAAACCTGCTCGGATGTAGAGGCGGACTGGACGGCAACCACTCTATCCGCAAGGTCGTCCAAGGTCTGGATATCACTGTCTGCGACCACGGCAATCACCTGGCGGCCCTGCATGTACGGCCCCGCCCAGCGGTATTTGTCTTCGCGGTCCGTCATTGAGAAGCAGCAGGCAATGACATCTATTGAGCCCCTCTCAAGCAGCTCAGCCTTATCTTCCCAATTGATGTTGTGAAATTCGGGAACAAACCCCGTGCGTCTACAGGCCTCCGTGAGGATATCGACATCGATACCTGAAGGGCTGCCGTTTTCATCAAGGTAACTGAAGGGAGGATACACGCCAGTCCCCACAACAAGCACAGGGAGGTCATCTTCGGTTTTTTGCTCGGGCGCATTGGAAGAACAGCCCGCGAGAAGACATGCGCCAACAACAGGCAAGCTCGCGCTTGCGCAGGCAACGAACAGCCTCCTTGTTAGCATGGTCGCCTCCCCTAGCTCATCCGGCCGGGCAATAATACCAGAGGCCTGGTATATACGACACGGGAAATATGAAGCCGCCGCCTGCCGGGTTGCGCAGGATATGCACATTGGAAAGAGAAGCGTCCCCTATCATCTGCGAAAAAGAACGCATGCGGCGAGAAAGGACCGACATGACCCTGCACATTATCGAGGAGTCGCAGAGGTGCCTGCGCTGCAAGCGCCCGCTTTGCCAGGAGGCGTGCCCCGTGCACACTCCCATCCCCCAGGTCGTGGACCTCTTTCGCGAGCGCCGCATCGAAGAGGCGGGAGCGTTGCTCTTCGCCAACAACCCCCTGTCGTTTGCATGCTCGCTCGTGTGCAACCACGGCGAGCAGTGCCAGGGAGCATGCGTGCTGGGGCGCAAGGGCTCCCCCGTGCAGTTCTGGGCCATCGAGAGCTATGTGTCCGACGCGTACCTCGACCGCATGCGACTCCAAGCCCCGCCGTCCTGCGGCAAGAAGGTCGCCGTCATCGGCAGCGGGCCAGCCGGCATTGTGGCGGCGTTCATGCTGGGCAAGGCGGGATGCGACGTCACCGTGTTTGAGCAGCGCTCCGAGGTGGGCGGCGTGATGCGCTACGGCATCCCGGACTTTCGCCTGCCGCGCTCGGCGGTAAGGCGTTTTCGCACCGCGCTCGAGGACCTCGGCGTCAAGATCCGCCCCAACACAGCAATCGGCGAGGCACTGCTTATCGAGGACCTCTTCCGCGATGGGTACGACTCCGTTTTTGTGGGCACGGGCACCTGGCGCGCCAAGACGCTCGGCATC
Organism: uncultured Coriobacteriales bacterium; assembly: GCA_902464015.1. Taxonomy (GTDB): domain Bacteria; phylum Actinomycetota; class Coriobacteriia; order Coriobacteriales; family UMGS124; genus UMGS124. The sequence goes on from CABQHM010000002.1 coordinate 12,203, forward strand.
CCCGGCGAGACGCGCGGCAACGTGCACTTTGGCCTGGACTACCTTGTGAGCCCGGACTCCTATGAGATCGGCGAGGATGTGGCCGTCATCGGCGTGGGCAACACCGCCATGGACGTGGCGCGCACGGCGTTTCGCCACGGCGCCAGGCGCGTGACGCTCTACGCGCGCTCGAAACACGTCTCGGCAAGTTCCGACGAGGTGGAGTACGCTCAGCTCGATGGAGCCGACATCGTGTACGGTAAAGCCGTGTGCGCCATCAACGAGACCGGCCCCGTCTTCAGGACGGCGCTGTTCGACGCCGACGACAAGGTGATCGGCTACGAGGAGGAGCTCGACCAGGTGGCGTGCGACACGGTGATCATCGCCGCCTCGCAAAAGCCGCTGAGCAAGCTCGTGTCCACCACCAAGGGACTCACCTGCGACGAGCGAGGTCTTCTGTGCGTCGACGAGCTGGGTCAGACGAGCGTGGAGGGCGTGTTTGCGGCAGGCGACGTGGTAACCGGGCCCAAAACCGTGGTGCATACGGTGGAGGCAACGAAGCGCGCCGTGGAGGGAATGCTCGCGTATATGGGAGTTGAGGTGTAGAGAACCGAAGGCACCCCGGTGCCGGGCCTTTTCTGCTAAAAGCTCGATATCTGCACTACGAAAAAGGCTGCCGTGCGAGGTGAATCGCACGGCAGCCTTTGTTGGTTCGGACAGGGACGGGGCCCGTGCGCCTCGATGGCGCGGGGCAAGTTCGCCCTCATACAACCCGAAGGTTGAACGTTCCGGGGAGCCCGAGCGCGGGCTCCCCGGATGGATCCTTAGAGCTGCTCGTTACGCTTGCGCGAGCGCAGGCCCAGGAAGAGGCCGGTCGCAGCAAGCGTGACACCGGCAGCGGCGGTCAGGGCCATGGCCTCGACAGGCGTCTCATCGCCCGTCTTGGGCACAGAGGGCTTCTCGGGCACAACGGACTTGTAGGCGTTGTTGAACAGCGCCGCAGCGCCGTCGGCCGTGGCAGTGGAGTACTCCACCGTCACAGGAAGCTTGCCGTCGCCGTCGTTGTCGTCACCCACGGTGAGCGTGACCGTCACGTCGGGGGCGTTGGTCCAGCCATCACCAGCGGGCGTGGTCTCGTGGATGGTGTACGAGAACGTCTTACCCGCATCGGCGAGCGCGAAGTCGACCGAGCCGAAGGAAGCCACAGTGGAGCCGACGGTGGTTGCAATCGTCTGCGCGGGCATCTTGGCCGCCGAGGCGTCGTCGTTGGCGCTCAGGGCAAAGTCGAACTTCTGGTCGGCAGCGGGAGCTGCGCCGTTGACCAGCTTGGCCACGGCAATGTCAGCGCTGCCGCAGGCCTCGTGCTTGTTGTCGAACTTGGCGGCAGTGCCATCGATGTCAGAGCGATCGTAGACAACCTCGGCCTTGAGCGTCTTGGTCGCCTCGTCGCGGGTGACAGTGACGGTCACCTTGACGTCGCCGTCGTTAGTCCAGCCGTCGCCCAGGTCGGACGTCTCGTGAATCGTGAACTCGTACGTACCGACCTTGTCAAAGGTGAGCTGATCGAAAACCGCCTCGGGTTTCTCGTCAGAACCCTTGATGGTGATCTCGTCGCCAAGCTGATTGCCGACCTTGTCAAGCAGCGTAAAGGTGAACTGCTCATGAGGCTGCAGCGGTCCGCCGTTCACGGTCTTGGTGACCTTGAGGTCAGCCGTAGCGGAAGCGGCATGGACGTTGTCGAACTGTGCGGCATCGACGGAGGAGCCGTCATAGGTGACCTTCGCAACGAGGTCGCGGCCGTTCTCGGCGTAGTCAACGGTGACCGTGACCTTGACGTCGCCGGCGTTGAACCAGCCATCGCCCAGGTCGGTGGTCTCGTGCACGGTGTACTCGTAGGTGCCGGGAGCGTCAAAGGTCAGCTCGCCGAACTCGGCAGTGCTGGTGCCATTGACGGTGATCTCGTCGCCGACCTGCTCGTTGTTCTTGTCGAGCAGCGTGAAAGTGAACTTCTCGTGCTCCTCGGCATTCTTCACACCGTTGACCGTCTTGTCGACCTTGACGGTGGCAGTCGCCTTCTGAGCCTCGTAGGCGTTGTCGAACTTGGCCGCAGTGGCGGAGCCGTCAAAGTAGGAGACGATGGCAGTAAGCGTGTTGTCATCGCCGCGCTCGCTCACCGCAACGGTCGCGATGACGTCGGGGGCCTTAGTCCAGGTGCCTGCACCCTCCGTGAGCTCGGTCACCTCGTGAATGCGGTAGGTGTAGGTCTTTCCTGCGTCCTTGTCGGATAGCTTGGCCGTGGCGAAGGCAGCGGAGCCGTCCTCGCCGGTGGTGACGTTGGCGAGCGCGGGCGCGCCCTCGTCGGCGGAGGTGGCGGAGAACTCGAACGTCTCCCCCGCCTTGGGGGCGGCGCCGTTGACGGTCTTGCTCACCGCGAGCTGGAACTCGCCCGTCACCACGAGGGTGTCGTTCTTCTTGTTGGTAATGTTGAAGGAGGTCGCCGGGCTGGGTTCAGCAATGCCGAGCGCCTTGGCCTTGTCGAGGGCCTCCTGGTACTTCTCCTGGCTGTAGGTGCCTTTGAACATGAAGTATGTTCTGTCGGTAGAGCGCTGATAACCCGCAGGCGCCTGGGTCTCCACAAAGTAGTACAGCGTGCAGGCAAGCAGTGGCTTGTCCGCGGAGCCGAATCGCACCACGCCGTTTGCGTTGCTCGCCTGGGTTTCCACAAGCGTTTCGGTGCCGTCCCAGGCAACCTGGTACAGCTCAAACGTTGCTCCTTCGAGGGCTTTCTTGGCATTGGCGGCATCGAACTTCGTAATGGTGATGCCATGGCCCGAGCCCTCGGTGGTGGCTCCAGCCTTCACGACCGTCCACATCTTCTCATGCGAGGTCGCGCTGTTGGCAACACCGGTAAGCTCGGCGCTGTTCGTCAGGTTGACCTGGTCGCCGGGGTTTCCGGCAGGCTGCACCTGATACACCACATCAACCGCACAGGAGTCGGGAATGGTAACGGTGAGCCTTGTCGCACGGGCGCCACTGGCAAGCGTAACGTTCTCAGTGAGGGTGAGGCAATTGGGAACCTCAGTGGTCGTGCCTTGGTAATACACATGGAATGTGGCCGGCAAGTACGTGCACTTGGGGTCCATCGTGTCCACAAGCGTCAGAGTGTCAGAGCCCGGCACGAGGTCGACCGCGCTCTTGTTCACCGAGATGGTATACTTGATGTAGGAGCTGTTGGGCACCTGTTCGGCAGACTTCTTCATGATCTCGTTCGTGCCCTCGTCGGTCTTGAAACCAGCGGGGAAGGTCTGCGTGCCGGCCTGAGCGTATGCCTTGTTGGTGAACTGCACCGCCGAACCGGTGTTGCCCAGGGCAGAGCTATGCACGGTAGTCTGATACTGAAGCTCAACGTAATAGTTAACGTCTGCCTTGACGCCCTCATGAGGCACAGGATATTGTGTCCTTTAGCTTGCTCACGTGCCGTTTCAACACCGGTACCGATCACTTTCCCGCTTGCCGAGGTTTAACGACATGAAAAAATCCCGCATCGGTTCAGAAAAGACCATACGACCGACACGGGAGCAACAAATATTAGATTGTGAATGTACTCTGCGTGAATTAAGCGCGTCCGACAAAGCGGGCAGTGGCGGCAGACAGCACGCAGATGCAGGCGCGCTGCAACAGGCGAGTCAAATTGAGCCCTTAGCGCTTATCGGCCAGCGGGTCGAGGAGCTCGACTATCTCGGATCGAGAGTGCACTCCCGTCTTGTCATAGATATGACGCACGTGCGTCTTCACCGTGGAAGGCGACAAGTAGAGCTTTTCCTGGATGTACTTGAGCGTGTGGCCGGTGGCCCAAAGACGAAAAACCTCAGTCTCGCGGGCAGACAGCATATAAGACGAGGCAAGCTCGCCGATACGCTCGTCGAGCGAGGGCTGAACCGCCTGCGCAACAACGGGGCCTTCAGTCCTAGACGGGCACGGCCCATCGCATGGGGAGCCTGCCTGAACCTGCGCAGTACCCTCCCCGCCATCAGATGCCGGGGCCACGTCGGCAATATCGGGATACTTGCCCATCTCGCCTGTAAAGAGAAACGCCGCCGCCCCCACGAGCAGCGCGACAACCACAATGAGCAGAACGCCTTGATTTACGAAGCCAAACACGCTCAGTACACCCGCAAGGCCCTCACCAATGTGACCCGCCAAGCAACCTGCGGCGTACACGAGTGCGGCTGGAGCCGTACCACGAGCACGCGCGAGAAGCGCCAATTCGGCCATAAGCGTCCATGCCACGATCTTCACGCCCACAAAGGTGATGACAACGGCAATTTGCGCGCCTTCGGCCCATTCGGAAAGCAGGAACGCGGCAAGCACCTGGCCCACCATGAGTATCTTGTAGAGGCTCGTGAGCGCGACGCAGCCGTGCAGCAAGATACACGTAGCCATGACAACCACGCTCGTGAGCACGGCCGCAATGGCAGTCTGCCAGGTAAAATAATCAAGTGGGGCACCGGACTGGGCAAGCGTGGACCCAATGGCGAAATATGTGATGCCGATTGCCGCAAGCACACGCGCAGGAATGGCCTCCAGCGTCACGCTTACCAGTTTCGCCAGCGGCACAGGCATACCCTTGGCGGGCCCATCCGACGCCGGGGAGCGCACAGGCTGCACCACGAGAACGAACACGGCTAGAGGCAACAACGTCTCCACGACGCATACAATCTGCAAGCCCATTTCTGCCACAACCGTGCTTCCCAGATAGGCAAGCATATATGAAACCGAGGCGTAGACCACCGCGCGCCCGGCGCTTATCTCAGCGTAAACTTCACCGCACGCCACCAATAAAAATGCAAAGGCAACCGAGAACACAGCCGTGGGCACCCAGTCGATGCATTCAGGCAGCCATGCCACCCCGGAAAAATGCAAGAACGACCCCGCGCTCGAAAGAAACGCGCACACGCCCAGAAGGGCGACGCGGCAGCGCATCGGGGAAGCCGTGCACGAGCGAGCAACCAGCCAAGCAGCCGCAAAACCCACCACGCTGAACGCCATGGAGGCCATGCGCGAGGCAAAGGGAGCGCTCAAAAGAACGCTGCCCGACCCATCGAGAAACAAGATGTTGCCCCACAGGGTACACAGGGCAAGCGCCAGCGCACGGCCGAGATGCGATGTTTCGTTTGCGCCCTCTTGCATTCTTTGCCCTCCCCTTAGTGCGTCTATCACCGAGACAGAAAGAGTACTCGCAGGTAGAAGATTGTAATCGACCCTCAGGGTCGATGCAGCGCTCAAGAAGCCCCAATGGGTGAACATCCGCTCTTTCTCACATCATCGCCCATCGAACCCGATAAGAGAACCCGGTCTGCGCCTACAGTCACAAATGTTCAGCGGCGGCAAGCCACACAGCAAGCCGCACGCACAGCCTAAAGGGCGCACGCAATCGTGCGGCCTCCCACTTTCTGAGGAAAGGAACCACCATGAGCAACGTCTCTCGCAGGTCGTTCGTCAAAGGCGCAGGTCTGACCGGTGCCGCCGTCGCCGCCAGCGCCGCCCTAACCGGTGTCGCCGTCGCCGACGAGGCCGCCGAGGCCGAGGTCACCTCCGCCCCCGATTACAGCTCCTGGCTGCCCGCGGAGCCCGAGATCTCCGACGACATGGTGGAGGAAGAGGTCGAGGCCGACGTCATCGTCGTGGGCGTGGGCGACTCCGGTTGCTGCGCCATCCGCGCCGCCGCTGAGGAGGGCGCGACCGTCCTGGCCTTTGAGAAGTCCGAGACCAAGAACACCACCGGCCAGGGCTGCGCCGTCGTGGGCGGCAAGGTGCAGGAGACCTGGGGCCGCGGCGACGGCTTCATGGACAAGTACGAGCTGGCTGAGAAGCACATGAACGAGTGCCTTTACCACAACAGCCTGCCTATCTTCATGCGCTGGGAAAACGAGATGAAGGACGTCTTCGACTGGTTCATTGCCCCGTCGAACCCCTACATCGCCCCCGAGAGCTTCGCTGAGATTCCCGAGGAGAACCGCTCCAACTACATCTTCCCCTTCTTCTATCCTATGCTGGAGAGCTATGACTGGACGAAGGAGGCCCTGCCCACCTACCCCACCACCATCGGCATCTCCAACCTTCCGCAGATGATGGCCGACACGCTGGCTGAGGCCGAGGCCACCGGCAACGTCGACATCCGCTACGGCCACTTCGGCACGAAGCTCATCATGGAGGACGGCCGTTGCTGCGGCGTCTACGCCCGCAACGCCGCCACCGGCAAGTACGTCAAGGCGACCGCCAAGGGCGGCGTCATCCTCACCTGCGGCGACTATGCCCACGACACCGCCATGCTCAAGTACTTCGTGCCCTCCGTCGTGGAGAACGAGGTGCCCGTCATGAACCCCACGATGGACGTCGAGGGCAACTACACCGCCACGGGCGACGGCCACAAGATGGCTGCTTGGGCCGGCGTTGCGCTGCAGCAGTGGCACGCCCCGATGATTCACCACATGGGCGGCGGCGCCGGTATCGGCGGCCGCGGTGTCATCGGCAACAACGGCTATCTGTGGCTCAACCTTGCCGGCAAGCGTTTCATGAACGAGGACCTGCCCGGTCAGCAGCTCGAGAACCAGCTTGAGAAGCAGCCCGGCCACATGGCCTACCAGTTCTTCGACGCCGCTTGGCCCGAGCAGCTCCAGTACTTCCCGGCCGCCCATGGCACGGCTTGCTACTACCGCGACGAACCCCTGCCCGACTACACCGCCAACGGCCTCAAGATTTCCGTCCGCTGCCCCCAGGACATCCAGGACGGCATCGACTCGGGCCAGTGCATGACCGCCGACACCATCGACGAGCTGCTCGCCCAGCTCGACGGCATCGACGTTGAGACCGCCAAGGCTTCCATCGAGCACTACAACGAGCTGTGCGATGGCGGCTTCGACCTGGACTTCGGCAAGAGCGCCCAGCGCCTCTTCGGCCTGACCACGCCTCCCTTCTACGCCGTGCGCTGCGAGGAGGCCAACATGCTCGTGTGCCTGGGCGGCATCGTCTCCGACGAGGAGGCCCGTGCCTACGACGAGGCCGGTCAGATCGTCCCCGGCCTGTACTGCGCCGGCAACATGCAGGGCAGCCGTTTCGCCGTGGAGTACCCCATCTGCCTGAAGGGCGTCAGCGTCTCCATGTGCATCTTCTACGGCTACGTCGCCGGCAAGAACGCCGCCGCCGCGAAGTAAGGACCGAGCGCACCGCGCGGTCTTGTGCGGTGCCATAATTCACCAAGCGCAAAAAGCCGGGGCAGTCAGACTGACTGACCCGGCTTTCTTGTAATACATTCAGGCAGGTATACCAGGCAAAAGGCCCACGCGGGCAATCCCTACTTCACGGCCTCAAAACCGTGCTCGAGGTCGGCGAGGATGTCGTCAATGTGCTCGGTGCCAATGGAAAGTCGAATGGTGTTGGGATAAATACCGCCGGCACGCAGCTCTTCCTCGGTGAGCTGGGAGTGCGTGGTAGAAGCGGGGTGGATGACGAGGCTTTTGACGTCAGCCACATTGGCGAGCAGGCTAAAGAGCTCGAGGCTCTCGGTGAACTTCTTGGCCGTCTCGGCATCGCCCTTGATCTCGAAGGTAAAGATGGGTGCGGCGCCGTTGGGATAATAGAAATCGTAAAGCTCCTTGGCACGGCCCGTGGCCAGGCTCGGGTGGTTCACGCGCTCAACCTGCGGGTGGTTGTTGAGGAACTCGACGACCTTAAGGGCGTTCTCCACGTGGCGCTCAACGCGCAGCGAGAGGGTTTCCAGGCCCTGGAGCAGCAAGAACGAGTTGAACGGCGACAGCGTGGCGCCCTGGTCGCGCAGAAGCGTAGCACGGGCCTTGGTGATGTAAGCGGCTGCACCGCACGCGTCGGTGAACACGACGCCGTGGTAGGAGGGGTTCGGCTTGGCCAGGCCCGGGAAGCGGTCGGCATGCGCGGCCCAGTCGAACTTGCCAGAGTCGACAATCACGCCGCCCATGACCGTGCCGTGTCCGCCCATGAACTTGGTTGCCGAGTGGACTACGACGTCTGCACCGTGCTCGATGGGGCGCAGCAGGTAGGGCGTGGAGAACGTGGCATCCACGATGAGCGGCAAACCATGACGGTGGGCGATTTCGGCCCAACCCTCGAGATCGAGCACGTCGGAGTTGGGGTTGCCGAGCGTCTCGGCATACAGCAGCTTCGTGTTGGGCTGAATGGCGGCCTCAACAGCGGCAAGGTCGTCGGGACCTACGAACGTGGTGGTGAGCCCCTGCTCCACGAGCGTGTTGCCGAAAAGGTTCACCGTGCCACCGTACAGGTTGGTGGAGGCCACGATATGATCGCCGGCCGTTGCGATGTTCTGCACGGCAATGGTGATGGCAGCTGAACCGCTGGCGACGCCGAGCGCCCCCACGCCACCCTCAAGCGCCGCAACGCGTTCCTCGAAAACCGAGGTGGTAGGGTTGGTGAGGCGCGTGTAAATGTTGCCCGGCTCGGCGAGGGCAAATCGGCCAGCCGCCGTGGCGGAATCCTTGAACACGTAGGATGTGGTGGCGTAGATAGGCACCGCACGAGCGTCGGTGGCGGAGTCGGGGCTTTCCTGGCCGGCATGGGTCTGGAGGGTCTCAAAACGGTAGACATGCTTGGATTCGGTCATCGGGGGATTCCTTTCGCGTTTCGTACCGCCTTTGGCGATATTTGGTTTAGCGATAGATAAACTGGTGTCAATGACGTATTTGAAATACGATGGCCGGAAAGTATAGGCATTTAACCTGCGGTTTTGAAGTGCCCCGGTTATTCAAATTATCGCATGCTGGTTATGAGAGCGATGCTGGACACAGGAGATTCGAATGGACACTGGCAAGACATGGAGTCGCATTTAACATACATTTCAGGATTTTGAAAATCGCGTCAACTGGTGTTTTAATGAAATAACATACATTTGAATTCGCCAAATGTATGTTAATCGCAAAGTAGCGGCACCGAGCGCCATCCAAACGCCGCCGAGCACGCAAAAAGCCGCGCAGACCCCGGTTTCCCAGAATCCGCGCGGCTTAGCAGCGCTTGTGACCCCCTAGCTCCACCAGAGCGAGCTAAAGGTCAACGAAGTAGGCAACAAACGACGGTATTTCCGCCAACCTGTCCGCGTAAGCCAAAGCACGATACGCAAACCTGGTGGCTGCCCCACCGTCTTTGGCGTGGGCCGACGCTCAACAACGCCGAGCCCATCCTCAACGTCCCTCTTCACGCCCGTGTGAGCTCAAGACCAGGGACGCAGGCCAATTTCAGGCTGCCCTTATGCCTTCGCGGCGCTGGCGCCGGCGATACGGCCCCAGTTGAGGGTGCCCTGCAGGCAGGTGCCCGAGCCGGGATAGTACGGGCCAAGCCAACCGCCCGAATTGGTGCCGGCTGCGAACAGGTGGGCGATGGGCTCGCCTGCACGGTCGACGACCTGAGCGTCCGTCGTGATCTTGAGGCCGCCGATGGAGCCAATGTTGGTGTTAACCGTCTTCCAGGCATAGAACGGTGCCTCGTCGAGGGCGATCAGCTGCACCTCGCGACCGTACAGGCTGTCCTTGCCAGCGGCAACGTCGTCGTTCCACTTGTCCACGCTGAACTTGAGGACGTCGGGGTCGACGCCCATGGCGTCGGCAAGCTCCTCGATGGTCTGGCCGGTGACCATGCTGCCGTCGTCGAGTGCCTCCTGAAGCTTGTCGGGGTCGCTCCAGGCAGCTTGCGAGACGCTCGTCATCTTGTTGTCCATGACCATCCAGGTGCAACCCGTGGTGCCGGCCTCGTCGTCGAAGCCGCCCTCCTGGATGCATGCGTTGTAGATGGCACGGCAGTGGAACGCGTAGGTGGTGTCCTCGCGCACGAAACGCACGCCGCGCTGGTTCACAAGGATGTAAGGAATCTCGGGGTTGGTGTTGTTGGTGTAGCTCCAGGTAGCAAGCAGCAGATCGACGGCACCACCGAAGCGACCCACATCAGCACCGGCCTCGATGCCCATGACGATGCCGTCGCCCGTGTCGGTCGCGGCCGTGGCAACAGCCTGGGTCTTGAGATCCCAGTACTGCTGGGGGTTGTACTTCTTGGCGAGCTCCTCGTTGTGCTCGATGCCGCTCATGGCAAGTACGACGCCCTTGGTTGCCTGGTAGTGCTTGCCGTCGGCGGTCTCCACGCCGGCAACGCCGTCATCGCCCATGACCAGGTGCGCAGCGGCGGTACCCGTCATAATCTCGCCGCCCGCCTCACGCACGGCGGCCTCGGCGTTGGTGGTCCACACAACGCCGCCCGTCTTGGTGGCATCGGCAGCATCGGTGATAAGGTGGATGCGGTCGGCCATGTTGGCGGGGTCGGTGTAGGCAGCAGGATAGCAGCCGAAGACCTTGGAGTAGGTGATGCCAAAGTTATCGGCCATCCACTGCAGGTTGTCGGCAGCGTTGTCGGCCATCACGCGCACCAGGTCGGGGTCGACGAGGCCCTCGCCGTCCTGCATCCAGAAGGCATAATGCTTGTCGGCGGAGTCGTCATCGACGCCGTTGACACCCAGCTCCTTCTGCCAGGTAGTGCCAGAGGCCTGAACAGCACCCTCGGCCGTGGCCGTCGTGCCGCCGCACGCATCGCCCTTCTCGAGCACGAGCACCTTTTCGGCGCCCTGCTCAAGTGCGGAATACGCGGCAGTCAGGCCAGAGCCACCGCCACCGCAGACGATGACGTCGTACGTACCGTCCCAGGTAACCTCATCGGCGCGGGCCAGCGGCACTGCCCCAGCGACGCCAGCGACACCGGCTGCCAGCGCGGCACCAGCGACAAAGCTACGACGGCTCAGATCAACGTTCTTCATTGCAGACATAGGATGTCCCCCTTATAAGACATCTTGCCCGCCGGCACACGGCTGTGCACCGGCCCCGCGTGTGAGGCATCCGCAAAGCCCGCCTCGCAAACGATACCGCGCATCCTAGTCCAGCGCGCCGAAGTTGTTAAGCAAAATTTTTGCGAATTTACAAGAGGGTAATCAATGAAAGGCGCAGTGGGCTGGATGGGCGGCGGATTGCTAGACAGACCAACCCCTGCATTGCCCGACAATTCACGACACAAGCACAAAACCCGCACGCCTCACGCCGTCAAACATGCCGCCGGGATAACGTAGATGCCATCTTTGCGGCAATACGCCAGGGTGCTCTTGCCTGTGATGACCGCCATGAACGCCGGCTCAGGATTCTGGGCCGCTGGGTTCTCCACCACCTTGCGCCGCAGGCGAAGGAGCGACTCGGCGGCCTGGTCAACCTTCACGTCGCTGAGTTTCACCTCGATAGCCGCCCATTTTGCCCCGCGCTCAAGGATGGCATCAACCTCGAGATCCTTGTCATCGCGGTAATAGCACACGCGGTTTGCGACCCCAGAATAGGAGTCCATGATGGCCCAAAGATCGTGCATCACGAGATTCTCGAACAACATCCCGAGCGTCTGAGTGTCAAAAATGAGCCGGTCAGGACTCGCCCCCAGCAATGCGGCAGGTAGCGACGTATCAGCAAAATAACGCTTTGGCTTAGTACGCACGCGGTTCTTCGCACGCATAGGCGGAGCCCAGCCACCGATCTCCTCCATGAGATACAGGCGATTGAAGAAGGCCAGGTACTCGTCGAGCACATTTGCCTGAGATGCCGATGCCTCGTCCGACCCTGTATAGATGAGGTTTACACCCTGTTTTGAATGAAGAATACACCCATATTTGGGTGAAGTTTGCACCTGTGCCGACCATGCGCGGCCCGTCGAGCAAACAGGCGTCGACAGGCCGCATTCGCAATCGACGCGAGACACCTGTTCGACGATGATGTCTCGTTCGGAACTGGCCGCCACCAAAACTAAAACTGATTTTCGTCTCTCGCTGATTTTCGTCGAAAGTAAAACTCGTTTTAACATCAGCGCGAGCAATCCCCAGCCTCTTCTCCGCCACAAGGTCTCGACGGCATCCGGAGGGTCTACGCGCTCGACTGGCTACTGGGGAAGGGCCGACCGCCCTTCCCCAGCCCCTTACTCTGCTGACAGCAGCCGCTGGGCTTGCGGCGAGGCGAGAGGGCCCTATTTCGTGGGCTTCCGAGCAACAGGGGCCTGCAGGATGCCCCCAAGCTGGAAGTGGGCCTGTACGGAGTCATCGCCCAAGCTGAAGTCGCGAAAACCGTACAGGTTGTAGCACAGCGTCGGAGCGCCCTCAACATCTCCCTGGGCATACCCGTCACCACCAGCGGCAATGCCGAGCACGACCTCGCCGTTTCGGTCTGAAGCGCCCCACAGGATGGCACTTGTGCGCGGCTCACCCCAGTCGGTGTCGCAGCGCACAAAAGAACCGGAGAGATCCGCCTCAATCGGGTCGCCCTCCACTTGGAAGGTCTCGCCCACATCACTGTAAGGGTACTCGTACGTATTGACATCACCTGGGGCGAACGAAACATGCGCAGTGGCCGAGCCGTCGTCGGCCACCGTGAGGTCGAGCTGTACGCTCGTGTCGTTGTCCGGCAGAATGTAGGTTCCGGAAAGCGACGAAAGAGAGCTCACCCACGCAGGAGTCGCGCCGTCATAGGCCTGGGGTTCGGTGATGGCACCCGTCCAATGGCTCCACTTGGCCACCCATGCCCCGGTCTGGTCGATCCAGCCGTCGCTGACAATGCCCGAAACGTCGTCCAGCGTGCACACGTACGCTAGACCACCGGTAAAACACGAGGTCAAAGGGATATAGGAGCTTTCGGCGTCGCCAAATCGCGGAGCAATGGCCCAGACTCCCTGCGCGTTGATAAACCCGTAGCGCTCGGTGCCGGGGTCCTCTACAAACGCAAGACCCTCAGAGAACGGCTTCGCGTCGCCATAGCGGCACGGCAGCGACCATGCACCTTGACCATCCAGATATCCCCACAGCCCCCAGCGCCAATCATTGCAGTTGAGCAGGCCGTCTTTGTAATAGTCGGCGCGCATCAGGTAGTAATGACCATGATCTTGCGCGTAGTCGGGATCGCCAAGCGGCACAGGAGCAAGTTCGTTCATCGACGTGTCGAACACGTAATGGTTGAAGTAAAGCAGGCCCTCATGGTAGTCGCACCCCGCAAAGGCATTGCGGTCGGTGCGGGCGTAATGCTCGTTTTGGTCGAAGTCCACCACGACGTTACCGTCGGCGTCGTAATACTGCTTCTGCTCGCGCGCCAAACCGGACGTTGAGAAGACGAGCGGGATATCGTAAACGTACGGCTGCAGCGAATCCTCAGTCGAGCGGCCAAACCAATTGCCCGTCGTGTCGATGCAGCCCCAGGCGTCGCCATCATGCGTGCCTGCGAGAAATGCCCGGCCCTGACAGAAGCACGTAGCCGTGAGACAGTCGAGCGCACCGAATGGGTCGGTACCATCGGGCGTGATGAAATGGATGTCACCCGAAGAATCCTGCACGAGGGCAAAGCCCTCGGAAAACTGGCACGCGGTCTCAAACTGCGGGTCGATAGCCCAAGCGCCGGTCTTGTCGATGTAGCCCCACTTACCCTCGGCGTCTGTGTCAGCGCCCGCCTGCACAGGCATGAGGTCGCCCGCGAAAACGCCGGGCACGACGAGCATGGCGTCAGCATAGCGCTGAGAAAGGCTGCCTCCCAGGCTGCCCAGGCACAGCGGCACCGCGTCGCCGGGCATACCGCCCACCGCCTCAAACTGCGGCTTGATGACCCAGGCGCCAGTCTTGTCTACGAAGCCCCACAGGCACGTCCCCGAGCCGTCGAAAGGATTGTCGAAGGCGGCATACAGATACGAGGAGGCGTCCGTGGAGGTCTCGGCTGCTCCACCCTGGCCGGCAGAGTCCCCAGCATCTGCCCACGCCGGGTCCAAACGACCGGCAAGGCGCAGTGCAGCCGTGGAAAGTGCGGCAAGTCCGCCCAGGCAGACAGCCTGGCGACGCGTCATGGCAGAAACTGGCTCATGCAGATTGCTGATTCGAACGCCCATGCGATACCCCTAACTCAAACAGCCTTGCATCAAAACGTTCGCATTGTACGTCGCCTTGAAACGGGGTCATCGACTGTCCGACAATAATCACCGTTGCGTCTCTTTGAGAGGCGCAGGACGGAGAACTTTCCACGGTCGCCCGCGGCTCCTCATCCATCGCAAGAACTACGACGGCATCGGCAGGGTCTGCGTGCGTAGGCGACCGTTGGCGAAGGGCCGAAAGGGCCGACCGCCCGACCCAGCTCCCTACTCCGGCGGCATCTCGCTGGGCTTGCGGCGGGCGCGGACGATATCGTAGGGGCGCAGGGGGCGGTCGCAGGTCATGCGGTAGGTTTCCATCTGACGTGTGACGGCATCGACCGACACGGGGCCTGCCACCTCGGCATCCGCGCACGCGCCCTCGCCTCCGCTTGTCTGCACAGGCAACCAGCGCAGGTCGCGCACGTGAAGGGGCTCGCTTGCGCAGCCCGGCGAGAGAACCTCGAGCTCGCTCGCGCAGTCGAAACGGTTGCGGGCGCGGAACGTGACTTGGTAGGCAACGGCATGGGCTGCCTCCTCGCTCGCGAGCCCGACAGTGGCATCAGTGCCCCCACGATCTGCGCACACAGCTGCACCAGCGGCGTCCGAACCCGGTTCGTCAGCACTCAGCGCCACAGCCTCGCCCGCCTCATCTACTTGCTCACACTCCAGCACTTCGGCGACCCACATCCACTCGGACTGCGATTGGCGCAGATAGGGGGCCTGATGAGCCGGTCCGAAGAAGAAGCCCGTGCCATAGGGGTGATGCGAGACCGTCTCAAGCTCACTCGCAACAGCCGCCGGGTCCTCACCGTCGAGCACGCGCCGGTAAGCCCCCGTCACGGTCGCCGCGTAGAACGCACCGCGACCGCGGCCCTCGAGCTTGATCGAGTCCACACCTGCGACCTCGAGCTCGCCCAGATGCTCCAGCATGTTGAGGTCGCGCGAGCTAAAGAGATACGTCGCGCGCTCATCCTCCTCCAGCGTGAACGTCTCGCCCGGCCGCGACGGCTCCTCGAGCTTCCACTCCCAGCGGCACGGCTGCGTGCAGTGGCCGCCGTTGGCAGGGCGCCCGTTCAGGAAGTCGGATATGATGCAGCGCCCCGAGTACGACATGCACATGCTGCCGTGGGCAAACACCTCGAGCTCAAGGGAGGCGGGCAGGTCGGCGTGCATGGCAGCGATGTCGGCCAGCGACATCTCGCGGGCGCACACCACACGGCGCGCGCCCAGCTCGTGCCAAGCAAGCGCGGCGGCGGAGTTGGACACGCTCGCCTGAGTGCTCACATGCAGGTCGACCTCGGGCGCATAGCGCTTGGCCAGGGCAAACGCCCCCATGTCGGAAATGATGAGCGCGTCGACCCCAGACTTCTGCACGGCCTCAAAGTACGCCGGAAGCTCCTTCAGGTCATCCTCGTGCATCACTGTGTTGCACGCCACATGCACGGCGACCCCGCGCTCGTGGGCGTAGGCACTTACCCACGGCAGGTCCTCCACCTTGAAATTGGAGGCGCGCTTGCGCATGCCGAAGCGCTCGCAGGCAAGGTAGACCGCATCAGCACCGAAGCGAATTGCATACTCAAGCTGTTCTTTGCCACCCGCCGGCGCCAAAAGCTCCATCGTGCGCACCTCGTCCTTTCTGTCAAAAACCAACAAAAACGGCCCTCAAAAGGTGCCCTTTCGCTAACAACCCACTCGATCGGTCAAAAAAGCCAATGTATCAGTCATTTTTGCGTCTGAAAGCGTTTTCAGGGCGCGATAAAACAAGTATTATGCCCCATGGTGCTCATCCTTAGGCACCCTGTGACACCAACCCACAAAAATGGGTTGCTATCGAAAGGGAAGGGACATGGAGAAGCTCTTTAAGCTCAAAGCCAACGGCACCTCGGTGAAGACCGAGATCGCCGCCGGCCTCACGACGTTCATGACGATGGCATACATCATCGCCCTGAACCCGAACCTGCTCACCAACTTCAGGTCGGGCGGAGGCGACGAGCTGTGGAACGCCGTCTTCCTGGCAACGTGCCTGGCCTCCGGCATCGCCATGGTTTGCATGGCGTTCTGGGCCAACAAGCCCTTCTGCCTTGCCCCCGGCATGGGCCTCAACAGCTTCTTCGCACTGGTCGTAACGCAGATCGCCTCCTTCACGGGCGCGAGCTACATCGCCTCCTTCCAGGCTGCCCTCATCATCGTGCTTGCTGAGGGCATCGTGTTCTTGATCCTCACGCTGTGCAACGTGCGCGAAAAGATCGTCGAGGCCATCCCCTACGGCGTGCGCACCGGCATCGCCCCTGCTATTGGCCTTATGCTGCTCAACATCGGCATCGGCTCCAACGCCGGCGTCTACGACAACAACGGCAACTGCTTCTACGTGATGCGCGACTTCTTCGGCTCGCTTTCGGCCACTACCGTGGCAACCAACATGGGCGACGCCTACCCCACCATGGTGCTCACCGTGGTCACCATGTTCCTGGGCCTCTTCGCCATCATACTCATGGCCAAGCGCGGCATGCGCGCCGCCGTCATCCTCGGCATGCTCATCGCCTCGGTCATCTACTGGGCCGGCGAGGCCATCTTCCTGGGCGTCGACCCGTTCGCCGGTCTTGCCACCGCCTCCTGGATGCCCGCCTTCGGCGCCATGGCTGAGCTCACGCTCTTCAAGTTCAACTTCGCCACGTTCTTCGAGATGGGCTGGTTCACCGTCATCACGCTCATCATCACGTTCTGCATGATCGACATGTTCGACACCATCGGCACCCTCGTGGGCACCGCTTCGCGCGCCGGTATGCTCGATGAGAACGGCAAGATGCCCCAGATGAAGGAAGCCATGCTCTCCGACTCCGTGGGCACCATCGTGGGCGCCTGCACCGGCACCTCCACCGTCACGACCTTTGTCGAGTCCGCCTCGGGCGTCGAGGCCGGCGGTCGCACGGGCCTCACCTCGCTCACCTGCGGCATCCTGTTCTTCGCCTGCATGTTCATCGCCCCCATTGCGGCCATCATCCCCGCACCGGCGACTTCCGCTGCCCTCATCTACGTCGGCATTATCATGCTCTCGGCCCTGAAGAAGATCGACCTCGACGACCTCGACCAGGTCGTTCCCGTGGCGCTCATGCTCATCGCCATGCCCGTCTCCGGCTCCATCGGCCACGCCATCGGCATCGGCCTCATCGCCTTCACCGTCATGAACGTATGCTCCGGCAAGGCCAGCAAGCAGTACATCCTGACCTACGTCATCGCCGCCATCTTCCTCGTGAAGTTCTTCCTGGTGGCATAAGGCACAACGCGCGCATACGACGCGCAGAGCAAGGCGCCCTGCGGGTTTGGCGATTTCCGCCGGCCTGCAGGGCGCCTTTTCCGTGCGCTCGCTATAGATGAAGCAACGCTGGCCAGTTACCTGCGCTTATAGAGAAGCTTGGCCGCGCCCTTCTTGTTGACGGTCTCCACCTTGTGGACGGCCAGGCCCTGGGCGCCCTCCTCCTGCATGGCGGTCAGGCGGTAGAAGAAGCCGCCCTCGCGGTAGACGTCCACAGCCACGCGCATGATGGCACCCTCGCGGTCGAACTCAACCACGGCACTCTTGTCGCCGGGTTCATGGAGCGCGACATCCTCCTCCACATGCAGGCACACGGGGCACGCCATGGCAAACCCGCGCTTGTCCACGGGCGCGTACTCCACGTGGCAGAACTTGTAGCCCGGGCTCTTCACGCCGACGCGCACATGCTCAAACGCGCCGAGCGGGCAGTTGTCAACGAGCTCCTCCGCCTGCGACATGATGGCGTTGAGCTGGGCAATTACACCCTCCAGGCACTCCAGGTCCTGCGACGCCTTGAAGACGAACGTCGTGAACGTGCCGCCGCCCTTCTTGTTGGTGCTCAAGGGCACCATGCCCTGCACGCCACAGGGGAACGGCGCGGTCTTCTCCTGGGTGGGCTTCGCCACACGGTCGCCGGCGAGGCGGATCTTCTCGCCCCCGAGCTTGTCGTTTGACCCTACGAACTCCATGCTTTCCACGCTCCTTCGCTGTTTTGCACTCGCATGCATCATACAGGCAAAGCCATTGGCCCGTCTCGCGACAGCCCCGGTCTTGAAAAGGTTAGAATCAAAGAATGCGAAAATCCCAGGCCGGAAGGACCGTCATGAACCACGCCGCGCAGCATCCCGACACACACGCCAGCTCTCGTTTTGAGCTCCAAGGTGGCGGTGCGTCCCTCACCCAGGATTGCGCGCGCGGCCAGCAGGGGCTCACGCGCCGCTCGTTCTCGACGTATCTGGCCACCGCGGCCGTGGGAACGCTGGGCCTTGCCTGCACCGCGTGCGGGGCGGAAGACGCAAGCTCGAACGCGGCCCATCTCGTTACCTCCGCGGTTCCCGGCGACATCGCGGCGCCGGGCACAGGCGACGCGCCTGCATACTCGGGGGACACCCGCATCACGTTCTGCGCCGTGGGCGACAACCTCGCCAATGAGCGCACCCTGGAGATTGCCGAGATGTGGGGAGGCGCCGGGTCGAGCGACGGCGTGTACGACTTCTCGCCCCTGTACCGCGAGATCGCGCCCATCGTGAGCGGCTTTGACATCGCCTTCGTCAACCAGGAGACCGTCCTGGGAGGCAACACCGACTGGGACTGGAGCGGCTACCCCAGCTACAACACGCCCGACTCCATGGCACAGGCGCTGGTAGATGCGGGATTTGACGTGGTGAGCTCCAACACCAACCACACCTACGACTACTGGACGGGCCCCATCGAGCACATGCAGCAGCTGTGGAAGGGCTACCCGAACATCGCCTTCATCGGCAGCTACACCGACGAGGAGGACCGCGCGCAGGTGCGCGTGGTGGAGCGCAAGGGCGCCAAGGTCGCCTTCCTCTCCTATTCCTACGGCCAGAACGGCTACGACCAGGCCGATCTGCCCAATGACTATTACGCCGTGCCCTGGGATGCCGCCGCGTTCGCGCAGGACTACGCGCGTGCCCGCGCGGCGGCCGACGCCGTGGTGGTGTACATGCACGGCGGCGAGGAATACACAAGCGAGCCCAACGACTGGCAGCGCGAAGTGGCCCAGACCTGCGCCGACGCCGGAGTCGACCTGGTCATCGGCAGCCACGCCCATGTCATCCAAAGCTTTGAGCAGGTACCGCGCGCAGACGGCAGCGGCACCATGCCGTGCGTCTACGGCCTGGGCGACTTCGTGAGCAGCTACACCGACTATCCCGAGACGGTGCTTTCGGGCATGTTCAGTTGCGATATTGTGATATCTGCCTCCGGATCGGTCAGTATCGAAAACCTTGCCTGGACCCCACTCGTAGAATACTGGACCTACTCGGCAGACGGCACGCCCGATGACTACGTACGCCTCGTGAGCACCATGAGCGCCGAAGAAGCCGCCGGCGACTACCTGCTGTCGAGCCTGGGAAGCGACGCCCTCGCCTGGATGCAGGAGCATACGGCCGAGGTCGTTGGCAACTCCGGGATTACCATCAAAGACTAGCGAAGGGCTGTGTGAGCAGCTCAGTTGCACATGCGCTCATGCGCGAAACCAGCGGGAGCAGGAATGAACGAGGAGCAACAGGGCACGGCGACCATGCAGGCAACCAGGGAGGAGAACGCTCAACCGGCTCAAAGCCAGCATGAAAACGAGCTTGAGGCTATCATCGATCGCCTGCTTACGAACGACCCCTCCTCGCATCACGAGATATTCAATCGCCTCAAGATGGACTGGCATGCCACGGTGGAGGAGCACGGCGACGTCCTGGCAACCAAGGCCGGCATCACCGCGAAGTCGTCTATCGTGACGCGCACGGGCAAGCTCATGCTCTCGAGCGGAACCGGAGCCTATCGCGTTGAGGCCACCATGCAGCATGTGGGTTCGCTGCTGGGTGTGTCATGCACGGCCGACGTCAGCCTTGTCTCCATCGACTCCACCGTGTCGGACGGCCGCTCGTCATTCACCGAGGTCGTGTCGCTGCCCAAGACCGGCGTCAACACCGAGCGCATCCAGATTATGGAGCGCTTCCAAGACGAACTTGAGGCCAACCTCGACACGCTTACCGTAAACGACGTCCACAAGATGCTCGACGAGATTGAGCACCGCAAGCCCCGCTACAGCGCCTGGCAGCTTGGCCTGGCGTCGGGCTTTGCATGCTTCGCCTTCGTGTTTTTGCTCGGCGGCGGCCTCATCGAAATGACCGGCGCGCTCATCGGAGCGGGATTTGGCAACTTCACACGCGTGACGCTTGGCAGAAAGCACTTCAACCACTTCGGGGCGAACATACTGTCGGTCGCGTTGGCCGGCCTTCTCTACCTGGGCACGCTTGGCGTGCTGTCCCTCTTTATCCCCGATGCGTTCCAACACGAGGCAGGCTATATCGGAGCACTGCTTTTCGTCATCCCCGGTTTCCCGCTCATCACAAGCGGGCTGGACTTCGCGAAGTTCCGCTTCGCCTCGGGCGTGCAGCGGCTCACCTATGCGGGCACCATCGTGTTCCTCGCCACTATCACCGGCTGGATCGTGGCCATGATTGTGGGCTTCACGCCCAACGAGTTCGTGCCGCAGGGCCTCGACCCCGTGTCAACCTGCCTGCTCAGGTGCCTCATGAGCTTCGTCGGCGTGTTCGGCTTCTCCATCATGTTCAACTCGACGCCGCGCATGGCCTTCACTGCGGCCTGCATCGGCCTTGTCGCCAACACGACGCGCCTGGAACTCATCGACCTTGCCGGCATGTTGCCTGAGTCGGCAGCCCTCATCGGCGCACTCATCGCAGGACTTCTCGCATCGTTTGTGGGCCTCAAGATGACGCTGCCGCGCATCAGCCTCACCGTGCCGTCCATCGTCATCATGGTACCGGGCCTGTACCTGTACCGCGCGATGTACTACCTGGGCATTCTCGACGCAGGCGACGCCCTGTCGTGGGGCCTGCGCGCAATGATCATCATCTTCTGCCTACCCATCGGCCTGGCGCTCGCCCGTATGCTTACCGACAAGAGCTGGCGCTACGACGGATAGAACGTGCGTTACAAGAGAGCCTGCACGCGCCCCCAAAGCTCACCTGCCATGCAGGCGGCAAAGACAGGGGTGAGGCCCTCGGTCTCGAAGGCAGCCCAAACGCCCAGCTCAATGCCCTTCTCGGTAGGTGTCATGTCGCGCGGGTCGAGCATATCGGCCGCAGTGAGGGCACGCAGGAGGTCCTCAGCTGAGATGGCGGGAGACTCCGCCAGGCAACCCTGCTGCGCCCAGAGATCAAGCAGGCCCTGCAGGTCGATGTAGCCCATCTCCCGAGCCTGCTCAGGCAGGAGGATGTCCTCGGGAGCGGAGTAAGGTGCGGGGGCAACAGACGCCGGCGACTCGGGGGCGGGCTCCTCGGAAGCGGATTCCTCAAAGGTGGGCGACTCAAAAGACGCTCCGGAAGCAATCGTTTCCGTAACAGCCTCATGAGCAGGCGTTTCAAAAACGCACGTCTCAAAAACCGTTGCTTCAGGAGCTGCCCCAAGGGTTGTCATCCCCGCAATTGGCTTGTTGTCGGCGAGCCCATCACCGGCGGGTGTGCCCGAAGCAATCGGCTCTACAACGGCTTTCTTTGCAGCGAGCTGCCCAGAAACTGGTCCGCCCTTGATTAGGACGTCGCCAGCCGCCATCGTAACAGGCATTTCGGCGACGGGCGTTTCGACAGCAGCATTACGGCCCGGCATCTCGGAGACAGATGCCTCGGAAGCAGCCATATTAGCAACGCCGCCCGTAACGGAAGACCCCTCAACGGAGAGCATCTCAGCAGCGTTCTCTACGGCGGGCTTTTCAGGCGCCACCCCATTGCCATCGCCTGCGGATTCGCTCTCCGGCAGCACGCTCAGCGCCTCATCGGGCGAGGCGCAGGCAACGCGAGCCTTGCATCCGGCCTGCTCAAGCGCCGCTTCGATGGCCGCAGTCGCGCGGCTGGGAGCGTTGTACTGGCGCGACAGGTACAGTGCCACGACATCCTTGAGGCCCGGCCATGCGTATGCTTCCACCGTGGAGGCCGCCTGGGCGTTCGAGAAGTTGCCGCGCACGTCCACCGCAAAGCGCACCTGGGGGTTGGCCTGGGCTGCCTCGTCGAGCAGGCTCGTGTCGTAGTTCGCCTCGATGGCAAGCAGGCGCGCATGGGGCAGCTCGCTTTGTGCCTCGCGGCTCAACACGCCCACGTCGGAGAGCAGCACGAGAGAGTCGGCCCGTTCACCAGCCTCATCGCCCGTGGCGCGCGTCTCAAAACGAAAGTTGTAGCAGCTGCCCTTGTCCTCGTTGTTGTGGAAGGTGCGGAAAGGACGCGCACACACGTCGCCCACCCAGAAGGGCTGCTTGGTGTGAAACTCGCATACATCGGCGATTCCCTGCAACTCCTGGAGCACAGGGCTTGCAGCCAGAACGCCCGGCTCGACGTACACCTGGGGCGCCACGCCGCGCTTCAGCAGCCACGTCAGCGTCGACTTGAGGCCTTTGACCTGGTTGGAATGGCAGTGTGTAATAAGGAACGCTTGAACCTTAAACGGGATAAGCCCCGTCTGAGCGCACGCGTCGGCAAACGTCGCGCCCGTGATGCCACAGTCGACGCAGACGAATTCCTCGGCACCCGCCAGACGCACGGCGGCGCACGAACCCTTGTCGCCGCTTCTCAGCACATGCAGCTCAAGCATTCCCATGATGAATCGCTACGCTCTCTTGGTCTTGGCGGGCGCAGTCTTGACGAGACGCTCGTCGTTGAAGACGCGCTTGAGGGCGCGTTCGCAGTCTTCGATGTCCATGCCGTAGTCCTCGCAGGCCAAAAGCGCCACCACAAAGGGACGCTTGGCCGAGATGTCGCGTGCAATCGTGGGGCTGCCCGCGCCGCTCAAGTGACGCGCCGCAGCGGCGGCCTCGTCCTTGGACGACTTGCCTACCAGGCAGTGCAGGTACGAGTTCATCGACGACTTCATCGTCTTCTTGTCCTCATAGGTAAGAATGACGAAGCACCCTTCCGTCTTGTCGGGCATGGGAATGCTCGTGAGCCACTTCATCTTCGCGACAAGCTTGCCCCGAGAGGACGGCTTGGCCTCGTCTTCGAGCAGCTCGTACACCGAATCGATTTGAGCGTCGGAGTCGCCCATCCCCACACCGGCGCGGCGCAGCACCACGGCGGCAATGACGATGCCCAGGAAAATGAGGATGACAAAAATCATGGCGAACCCGTTTCTCGTAAGGAGGCGGTAAAAAAGCAATGTGTCAAGTATACGCATGCGCAAGGCTTGTGGGGAGCAGGATTCTGGGTGTCATCTGATTGCTTGCTCATATGTTGATATGCACATCTACCAGCTCAAACAGGCGTTCACATGTATATTTTGGGTCAATTGGGACGTGATGGTCCCGCAAGAGGTATACACGGCTTACCTTGGATGGCGACATTTCGCAACAATGATTGGATGCCCCGTTTTGGACCTGTTCTTGGATTGTCTTCTCGACGCCGCGCTCGACACGCTGCGCCTCGTGCCGTTTCTACTCGTGACCTATTTCGCCCTCGTGGCACTTGAATACAAGGCAGGCGCCAAGACCCGCGAGGTCGTCGCCCGCGCCGGCGCCTCCGGCCCCGCCATCGGCGCTGTACTCGGCGCCGTGCCGCAATGCGGCTTCTCGGCGGCGGCAGCAATGCTCTACGCAGGCCGCGTCATCACGCTCGGCACGCTCTTCGCGGTGTTTCTCTCCACCTCCGACGAGATGCTGCCCTTGATGATAGCCCAGCAGGCCGACCCCGGCCTCATGGTGCAGCTCGTGCTGCTCAAGGTCGCGCTTGGTATGGTGACGGGCTTCCTGGTGGACCTCGCCATCCGCGTGCTTGGCATCAAGGTCCAGGGCATGGGCGCCGAGTTCGTAAGCTCCGACGAGCCCGAGATCTTCCAGCTCGATTCTGGCTCCATCATCGCCATCTACCCCGACGGTTCGGCCACACTCGACGGCGACCCCTTCGACCTTGAGGCCCTGCTCGCCCAGGCAAACGAGGAAGAAGGCCTCTCGCTCGAGGAAATCGAGGAAGGCGCCAAGGGCCAGCTTGAAGGCGAGACGGTCGGGGACAAGGCCGCAGCCGAGTCGGCGGGCACCCAAGACAGCACCCGTGAGGTTCTCGAGGCCAGTGAGGCTGACGCTGAAACGGGCGGACACGCTGCTGGTACCGCCGCAACCGACTCCAACGTCATCGCGGCCAATGGGGGCGACTCGGGCTCCACCGTGGCCAATGCAGGCAACATCGAGGAATCCTCGACGGATACGGCCGATGCCGTCGGCGACTCCTCCGCTCAGCCCGTCTCCTCCCCTGCGCCCGTCTTTGTGGGCAGCTGTGGGCCGGGCTGTGCCTGCGGGGCTGATATGGGCTGGTCAGGCGTGGTGCGCGAGACGCTCGTGCGCTCCGCCGAGGTCACGTTCTTTGTCTTCCTCGTCACGCTTGTGCTCAATCTCATCCTGGGCTTTGCCGGCGAAGACGCCCTGGCCGACGCCATCTCGGCGGTGCCCGGACTCTCGATTTTTGTGAGCGCCCTGGTCGGCCTCATCCCCAACTGTGCCGCCAGCGTCGCCATCACCCAGCTTTACCTGGCAGGTGTGCTCAGCATGGGTGCAACGATGGCAGGCCTTCTCGTCTCGGCCGGCATTGGTCTGCTCGTGCTCTTCAGCGCCAACCGCTCCACCAAGCAGAACCTCGCCATCCTCGCCGTGCTGTACGTCATCGGCGTGGCCTGGGGCTTCGTCATCGACCTTCTGGGAATCGCGTTCTAGCGCGTCCGTATCGCGCTCTCAATACCGCACGAATGGCCAGCGGCCCTGCGATGCTCTTCGGGAGCTTTGCAGGGCCGCTGGCCATCGGAACACGCATTTAACATACATCTCATTCGTCCAAATGTATGTTAAATCATTAAAACCCCAGGGCGGAATCAATTGATCATTGCACCACACGCCTAGACCTGGGATGTGGTTCAATGACGTATTACTGGAAAGACAGGGAGAGGGCGCTCGCCTACGTCCGGGCGGGCGCCACGGCGGCGGCCGCCGCCGCGCTGATATCGGCCCCCGCGCCGACCGTGCAGCGGTGGTGCGCGGCGGAGGGCATACGGCTCGGCAGGGGCAGGCCCAGGAGGGGGTACGAGTTGCCCGAGCCGCCGAAGGCAGAGGAGAGGGGGCCCAGGCCGTCGCCCCGGTCGAGGCTCGCGGTCGAGGACAGGGCCGCCATCCAGGAGGGGCTGCGCGCCGGGAGGAGCATGCGCGAGATAGCGGCCGACCTGGGCTTCGCCCACACGACGATCTCGCGCGAGGTCAGGCGGGCGTCCGACCCCGTGACGGGGCGGTACTCCTGCTCGGCCGCCCAGGCCAGGGCGTCCAGGATGCGCCGCAGGCCCAGGGCCGCCAAGCTCGACTCGCGCCCGGCCCTGCGGGCCTACGTCGTCGCGGGGCTGGACGGGGCCTGGTCGCCCAGGCAGATAGCGGGGAGGATGCGCGTGGACTTTCCGGACGACGCCTCGATGCGCGTGTCGCACGAGGCCATCTACCGGGCGCTCTACGTCCAGGGCAAGGGCGCCCTGCGCCACGAGCTGGCCTGCGAGCAGGCGCTGCGGTCGGGCCGGAAGGCCCGCAGGCCCCGCTCCAAGCTGCCCCCGAGGCGCGGGCGGAGGCGCTGGGTCGAGGGGTGCGAGATATCCAGGAGGCCCCCCGAGGCCTCCGACAGGGCCGTGCCGGGCAGCTGGGAGGGCGACCTCGTGGTCGGCGGCGCCGGCCGCAGCTGCCTGGTCACGCTCGTGGAGCGCAAGACCCGCTACCTGGAGATGCGGGCGCTGCCGCGCCACGACAGCCGCACCGTGGTCGACCTGCTCAAGGGCATGGCCGCCTCCCTGCCGGAGGGCGTGCGCAGGGCCGCGCTCACGACGCTCACCTGGGACCAGGGGCCCGAGATGGCCCTGTGCTCCGAGCTCGTCGAGGCCGCCGGCGTGAGGGTCTACTTCTGCGACCCGCACTCGCCCTGGCAGAAGGGCACCAACGAGAACACCAACGGGCTCATCAGGCAGTTCTTCCCCAAGGGCACCGAGTTCGACGAGGTGACGGAGGAGGAGGTCCGCAGGGTCCAGGACCTCATCAACGGCAGGCCGCGCGAGACGCTGGGGTGGAGGACCCCGGCCGAGGCGATGGCGGAGGTGCTGTCGGGGGTACAATCAAGCCAACCCGGTGCAATGATCGCCTGACTCCGCCCAGTTGGCGCATTTTTGAAAAACTTGAAATGTATGTTATTTGGCAAGAGGGGCCGGCCCCCTACCTCCTCGGCATCAAACAATACCCCGCACGCCCATCCGCATCGGACGACATCCGCTGCAGGCGCACGCCAAACACGCGGTCGATAATGCCTGAGGCGGCAACATCCTCGACAGAGCCAAACGCCTGCACGCGACCCTGGGCAAGCACCGCCGCCCGGTCACAGAACGAGAGCGCAAGAGGGATGTCGTGCAGCACCATAGCCACCGCGGCTCCGCCCTGCGCGAGGCCGCGCGCCATGGTCATGAGCTCGAAGCATGCCGTGGGGTCAAGGTAGGTCGTGGGCTCGTCCATCACGACGACGTTCGCCTCTTGAGCAAGCACCGCCGCCAGAAGCACGCGCTGCCGCTCGCCTCCCGACAGGCGCGCCATGTCGGCTCCAGCATGTTGCAAGCATCCCGCCTGGCACATGGCGTTATGCACGATCTCGTGGTCGTGCGCCGTGGGAGACGCCAGGACCGCCCGATGCGGGTAGCGCCCGCACATGACGAACTGCTCGGCGCGCATGCTCGCCACGCCGACGGCCTGTCCCAGCACCGCCACGTGGCGGGCGACCTCTTTGCGGCCCATGTCGGCGACATTGCGGCCCTCAATCACAACCTGCCCGGCACTAGGCGTGAGCTGGCGGTTTATGAGCTTGACCGTCGTGGACTTGCCGCAGCCGTTAGGGCCCAGAATCGCCGTGACCTCGCCGGTACACAGGGACAGATTCACGTCTTCGAGGATGGGCCTCTTGCCATAGGAGAACGACACTCCGCGCAGCTCCACAGCTAGCGAATCATTGCTGCTCACAGGTCCCTCCCCTTCCCGCGCACCACGAGCCACACGAAGAACGGCCCGCCTACAAACGCCATGAGGATGCCCACGGCCAGCTCATAGGGAGCGAACAGCGTGCGCGCCAAAAGGTCGCAGGCACACACGAACGCGGCTCCACCAAACATGCTCACGGGCATCAAAAACCGCAGGTCATTGCCAGTGATAAGGCGTACCACATGCGGCACGATGAGACCCACGAAACCAAGCAGGCCCGCAAAGCTCACCGCCGCGCCCGCGAGCAGCGCCGCCACGGCGAGCATGCCCAGGCGCACCGCACGCACGTTCATTCCCACGCCCTGTGCCACCGCGTCTCCCGTGAGCATGACGTTGAGGGCGCGTGAACCGAGCAGGGCGACAACGAGGCCCACGACAATGCACACCGCCGGCCACACGAGGTCCACCATGCGCACGCCCGCCAAGCCGCCCACAAGGAACGTGCTCGCGCCCACGTAAGCGTCCGGGTTCACGATGAGCACGGTGTTCATGCCCGCGCCGAACACCGCTGTGGCCGCCATGCCCACAAGCACGATGGTCATGCGCGAGGCGTCGGCGACAGAGGCCACCGCAAACACAAGCAGCGTCGTAAGGAGCGCGCCGCCAAACGCGGCCGCCGGCAGGGCTGCGGCGACATTGGGCAAAAGAGCGCTCACCAGGAGCACCGCCAGGCCCGCGCCGGAGTTGATGCCGAGCACGTTTGGGCTGGCCAGGGGGTTGTTGAGCACCGTCTGCGTGATGCAGCCCGACACCGCCAGAGCGGCGCCGGCCAACACTCCCGCAAGCATGCGCGGCAGGCGCACATGCTCCACGATGTTGGCCGCCGCGGGGGTGGACGTCTGCCCGCCCGTCAAAACGGCGAGCACATCGGCCAGCGAGACGTTCGTCGAGCCGAGCATGACCGCGGCAAGCGCGGCAACAAGGCAGAGCGCAGCCGAAACGGCAAGCGCAACGCGGCCCCGCCGCTCGGATGCATGCGCGCGATACGAGCTCGCGGGCGCCGCAGGCGAACAGGCGGGGGCGGGGGCGCCCGCGCCCAGTCCCTCGCCTGCCGCCGAAGTCCCGCCGTCAGCGCTCGCCGCAGCCACGCCCGTGAGCTGCCCCTCCTTACGCGCAGACATCGTCGCCGTAGAGGTTCTTCGCCATCGTGCGGTACATTTCGTCCCACGCCTCAAGCGGCTTGTACTGGAAAAGCTCAGGATCAAGCGTGATGAATCGGCCCTCGCTCACCGCCGTAAGTCCGGCCCATGCGGGGTTGTCCTCGGTCTGCTCCTTGAGAGCGCGCTCGGCAGACTCGGGGTCGTTGCCCATGGCCATGACGAAGATGAACTTCGGATCGAGCGCCACCACACTCTCCAGCGAATAGTCTTTGAGCAGGCTCGGGTTCTGGTCGGCAAGGTTCACGGCGCCCAGATCAGCGACGACAGCACCAGACTGCGTAGATGAGTTGAGCACGCGCGTGCCGCCGGAGTACGTCGTCATGATGAGGCAGGTAGGCGCCTCATCGCCCGATTCACTGCGGGCCTGAGCGGCAGCAGCGAGCACTTCGTCGATACGATCGCGCGTGGCAAGACCGTTCTCGTGGTACAGGTCGTAGCGACCAGTGAGATCGCAGCAAGCGCGGAGCATGCGCAGATAATCGCCGAAGAGGGTGACCTTGAAGGTGAGCACTGGAACGCCGGCCGACTCAAGGGGCTCTACCAGGTCCGTCTGGCTCGACTGACCACCGCGGCCGGCGGAAGCGGCGCTCATAATGACGAGCGTGGGGTCAAGCGCAAGGATCTGCTCAAGGTTGGGCGCTGTGAAGTCGCCCACAGATGCGATGTTCTCGGCACCCTCGAGCTCGTAATCGGCCAGAGCGTCTGCCGTCGTACCCACAAGCGAGCCACCGGCAAGCTGCCAGGTCTTGGCGAAGCTACCCATGCACACCACGACGCGCTCGAGCGAGGACACCGTGACCTCGCGGCCCGCGTCGTCAGTCAGCGTGACGGGGAAGGCGACCTCGGCAGCCTCGGTAGGCACATCGTCGGCACCCTCGGGAACCGCCACATGCTCGGCCACCTCGCCGGTCGAGGCGGCATCAGTGTTCGCAGGACGACCGGAAGCGGCATCGGCGGGCTTGGCGGCATCAGACGCGCCATCAGCCCAGGCAGGAGCGGCAATACCAAGGCCAGCAAACACGAGGGCGACACCGCCCAGAGCGCATGCCTCGCGGCGGGACAGGCTGCGTGCAGAGTCGGCGTTGCGATAGAGGGAAACACGATTCATGGGGGACATCCTTTCAATAGCGATTAAAACACCAGTTACCAAGCAGGAGCGAGACGGAACACAGCAAAAACGTCGCGTGCCACAGAGGGGGCGACGACGAGATGCACCAAAAGCACCGCGCCCCAGAAAGCCCACCTCGAGGCACACCAAGGGCAGCGAAAACCTTGCCGCCTTCCCTACTCCACTACGATCTCGCGACCGTGCGCGCAATAGTCGTCCTGCGCCATGAAGTCGCCGTCGTGGTAGTAGGCCGCACGGGCGCGGCACCCGCCACAACCGGCGCGGAAGTCGCACGTGCCGCAGGAACCGCCGTACTCGCGCGTACGCAGGCGCTCGAATACCGGGCTCGTCTTCCAAATCTCGTCGAAGGGCTGCTCACGCACGTTGCCGGCCTCCTCGGTCATATAGGCGCACGGGCGCACAACGCCTTCGGGGCTCACAATGCAGTACGTGAGACCCGCCAGGCAGCCGCGCTCGAAACGCGTCTTGACGCCCAGCTGCTCGGCCACACGCGTGAACTGCGGAGCGCACGTGGGTTTGACGTCGATGGAAACTTCGGCCTGCTTGGCCATGATCTGGCGCAGCAGGCGCTCGTTGGCCGCAACTTTGAGCGATGTGTCGTTGATGTACTTGCCGCGCCCCACCGGGATGAGGAAGAAGATGTAGTGAGCGATGGCACCGTGCTCAACGGCGAAGTCGGTGATGTCGCACACCTCGTGCTCGTTCCAGTCGAGCACCGTGGTGTGAATCTGGAACGGCAGGCCCACCTCGCGACAGGCGCGCATGCCGGCCACCGTGGCGTCCCATGCGCCCTCAAGACCGCGGAAGGAATCGTGCTTGGCTCGGTCGAGGCTGTCGAGGCTGATGCCCATGGCGCAGGCACCGCACTCTTTGAGGCGGCCTGCCACCTCGGGCGTGATGAGCGTGCCGTTGGTACCGAACACCGGGCGCAGGCCCTTGCTCGCCGCATAAGCCACGAGGTCATAGATGTCGGGGCGCATGAGCGGCTCGCCGCCGGAGAAAATCATGATTTTGAAACCTGCAGCGGCGATCTGGTCAATAAGCGTGCGGGCCTCGTCGGTCGTGAGCTCGTTTGCGCACGCGTCGGGACGCGCGTCCTGATAGCAATGCTTGCAGGTGAGGTTGCACTTGTTGGTGGTCATCCAGGATACGATCATGACAATCTCCTTCCCACGTGCCTGCAAGACACGCGGTAGCTGGTAGGACGGTTGGTTGTTTGATTGCTTATTGGTTGGGGCGGACCAGAATCAGACGAGCCAGAATCAGACGAGCCAGAATCAGGCAATCCACAGCCAGGCAATCTGGTCCATCAGGCTCTTTCCGCTAGGGCATTGGGTTATTTGGCAGCGTCATCGCCCCCGCAGGCCTCGACAAGCTGGTCGAGGTAGGCATTCATCTCGCGACGCATGCCACCGAAGCCCTCGCCGTGCGCGAACTCGAATGAAGCGGACATGTCTTCAAGCAAGGAGAAGCGCTCTTCGGCCGGTCGCCCCTCGTCGGCCTTGCGCAGAGCCACGACCTTACGGGCGAGCTCGACGCTGCGCGCGGAGTCAAAGGGCTCGCGGCGGCGCATGAGAGCGACCGCCTCGGCGATGACCTCGTGCCAAGCGGCGATGACGCAGCGGCGGCCTTCGTCGGCGTCGTGGGGCGCATCCGCCCCGATGCTGCGAGCCATCGCCTGCCAGTCGGGCTGAGTGCCACTGGCACGGCTGGTGTCGAGGGCTGCCTGACGCATACCGCTCAGGACAGCATGGCGGTGCAGCAGCTCTGCAAAGTCCCGCTCGGTTTTGAGAATAGCCTGGGAGAACACGTCGTCGATGCGCGTGAGGACGGAGGGGGACTCGCTTGCCAGGAGATTGCCGCCCGCGTCGACCTCCTGGTCGATTGCCATGGGCAACTGGGCGGGTATATCCCCAGGCATGCTGGAGGCGGTTGCCTGGCCTGCGGCGGCCACCTTGCCCGCAGCGGCAAGAGCGCTCTTCCCCACTTCGCTGCGCTCATTCACGGCGCCTGCCTCACCTGCCACGAACTGGCGAATCTGGCCCAGAGAGAGCCCTGCGTACTTGAGGCAGAGCACGCAGTAAAGCCTGTCGAGGTCTTCGGAGGTGTAAAGACGCTGGTTGTGGGGCCCCTTCGCACTCGGCGAAAGGATGCCCTGTTGGTCGTAATATTGCACGCTGCGCACTGTGACACCGGCGCGCTGCGCCATCTCTCCCACCGTCATATAGCCAGACGTGGCCGAGGCCATCTCTCCCATTCCCTGTCCTTCTCCCATGGCTCCTTCTCCATGACATAAGGATGCCCCATGACGCTACGTCACCGTCAATAACATATGGCGGTTGTTGCGAAATCGCAATTAAGGGAGCAACGCAGGGGCAATCCAAGCAAAGTCGGCCCCCTTCCGGGATTTAACATACATTCCAGTAATTCGAATGTATGTTATTTCATCAAAACCCCAGTTGACACATTTTGCACACATTTAAAATGCATGTTATTCTCTACTCACATGTACTCATCTGAACTTGGGAGGCCTCCTATGCACCTGGCAGTCAACAAACTGAGCGGCTTGCGAGCCTTGCGCCAGGCCAGGGCAACCCGTAGGGCCTTGCCCTTCGAGCGCTGCGATCTCTTCGCCCCCGACCCATCCCCGCAGGTCCGCTGGACTGGCAAGCTGCTGCCGCTCGACGCCCTCGGCCTGAATGCCATGCCCAACGAGGACCACCCCCTCGCCGTGGCGGTCCCCAGCGCCCAGACTCGCCTGCAGGCAAGGTTCGTCACAAACACGGTATACACCCAGCCCCTCCTTCCCGGCTCGTTTGTCGAGCTTGGCAATGGCATTGCCGCAAGCTGCCCGGAGCTCACTTTTATCGAGGCGGCCACCTATATGACGCCCATGGCCCATGTCCTGCTGGGCTACGAGCTGTGCGGCACGTATGCACGCGACGCGCGCGACCCGCGCTGCGGTGATGTGACGTTCGGTGTGCAGGCCGCTACGAGCGT
The DNA here is from genome assembly GCA_902464015.1 of uncultured Coriobacteriales bacterium. Taxonomy (GTDB): domain Bacteria; phylum Actinomycetota; class Coriobacteriia; order Coriobacteriales; family UMGS124; genus UMGS124. Next base: position 44,566 of record CABQHM010000002.1, read on the forward strand.
GAAGCGCATCAGCGATTACATCGAGAGCGCAGGCCCGATTCGCGGCATCAAAAAGGCCAAGGCGGCCCTCGAGCTTGTGAGGGACAACGCCTGGTCACCCATGGAGGCCATCGTTGCGGCGCTCGCCATGCTGCCGATGGAGGAGGGCGGCTACGGCCTGGGCGACGTTGCGCTCAACAACCGCAAACCCAACGACCCTGCCCTGGTGTCGCTGGGCTGCAGGGAATCGCGCGTTCCTGACATCGAGCTCGTGGGAACCCACGTCGGCTTCAACTACGACGGACACGGTCATTTTTCCTCCGCTGGCGAAGTCACCGACGTGGCCAAGGCGCGGTCCAAATACCTCGACGACGTGCGCCGCAACCGCGAGTTGGCCGCAATGGGACGCGTTGTGCTTCCTGTGACCTCGGAAGACCTTTTTCAGCAGGGCGGCCTGGACGCCGTCATGCTCGAGGCGGTCCTTATTGCCGAAGAGCTCGACAACCTCGACTCAGAACGCACCGAGCGGTTCAAGACGACCATCCGCATACCTGTGTTCCAGCGCGAGCGCCAGCGCATCATCTGGTCGGTGCTGCCATGGGAGCCCGGCGGGGCCTACGCCCATCAAATTGCCGACCAGCTCGCCCGCATGGGGCACGCCCGCGAAGTCATAGAAGCCGTCATCAACATCTAGGACCGCATGCTCGAAAAACCGGGCAAGGTTGACCCATGGGCATACCGCACTCGGGAAATAACATGCATTTCAAATGTGTTCAAAATGTGTCAACTGGGGTTTTGATAAAATAACATACATTCGATTTTTCGGAATGCATGTTATTTCCCGCAAGCACAAGCGCAAATGCGAAGCCACAGGGGCACCCTCGCCCGCGCAACCCTACCTACCGTTGTGCTCGCGGTAGGCCTGCTCGATCTGAGGCACAGCCGCAGGCGTGCTGTGTGCGTCGAGCTTGCGCACCGCCCAACCAAAAACGCCGGCCAGAACGTGCTGGAACAGCGTGCCCATCATCACGGGGAACATCGTTATGCTGGGGAAATAGGCAGCGGCGAGCACCGCGCCCGTGGTGATGTTGCGCGAACCGCTTGCCACGCCCAGTGTGATGCACTCGCCCACGTTTCGGTGCATGAGGCGGGCAAGAATATAGCCGAGCACATACGCCACCCCCGACAGCAGCGCCATCGCCAGCGCAACCACCAGCAGTTCGGGCGTGAAATGGTGCATCGAGCCAGAAATACGCGTGGAATTGGTCGCCAGAATGAGCACGAGCATAATCTTCGATGCGGGCGCCAGCCACGGGGCTACGCGGGCGTTGGCCTTGCCGTGGCTGAGGTCATTGCACGCCATGCCGGCCACGGCGGGCAGGGCGATCATGATAAGCAGGTCGAGCATCATGGCGACAAGGTCCACGTGCACCGTGGCCCCCATGAGCAGCTGTATGGTGAGAGGCATCGTAAGCGGCGCGAGAACGGTGGAAATAACGACCACTGCCAGGCCAAAGGATCGATTGCCGTTGTAGATGTCCACCCACATGAGGCCCGTCACTCCCATGGGCACGCAAAACTCGATGACCATACCGGCGATGGCGTCGGTGTTGCTGGGGACCACAAGGTTGCCCACAGCCAGCGCCAGCACGGGCATGACGATAAACAGCACGAACAGTGCCGCTAGCAGGGATAGGGGATGGCGGATGACCGCGAGCAGGTCGCGCGAGGTGGTGGCCAGGGCGCTTTGGAACGTCATGAAGGCGAACATGAGCTCCACCGCAGGGGCCATCCAAGAGAACTGGTCCGGAAACAGCACGCCCACAAGCATGCACAAAGGAGCCGCGACGGCCATGTGGCGCCCGATGAACGCGCCGATGGCAAACCACGGGTTCATTGCCTTGCCTGCCTGCACTGTCGCCATACCGTCGATTGCCTTCCGCCCCATGGCCCCGCATTCGCACGGAGCCGTCGCTGCCTCACCGCTGCCACGCGCAAGCCTAACAAGCCGCGCGCCATTTCGACAAAGAGTACGCCCCTTCGGTCGCCGCGCAGTTCACCAAGCAAAACCCCAGCAAAGTCTGCCATAAATCCCCAGAGAGTCAGGTAGGCCGAATACCGTAAGGCTCGCTCGCAATATGGCGTCTACGCACGTTGTCCAGGAATAGTACTTGTCCAATATGACTCCGCCGCGTACATGCGGCACCATAACGCATCGCACCATAGCACGCCGTATCCGGCCAAATTCGGGCGCAAACGCAAACACAAGCAGCGCAACTGCGTGAACCGCCCATCTCGGTCGGCATTCAGAAATCCCGAGGTCCAGCGGCGCCGCAACCGACGCTCGACCCAACCCCGCCAGCGCATGAAAGGAACCGCTCCATCCGTCGGCCTCTTATCGTCCAAGATCCAACCCCATTCGCGCACACAAAGACCCCTCCTACCCCGCGCCGCATGTTGGCACAAGACAGAAGGGGTCCTTCATTTGACCAACTAAGCTAACAAGCACAGCGCGGTGCAGCCCCGAGCGCCTGGACGGCACTGGCGATGACCTGTCTGCCCCAGGCAAGCAAGCATTGCTTACCATAACGCCGCCTTACACCTCGGGTACGACCTCGAGCGTCTGAGCGATGTCGGCAATAGCCCGCCTTGCCTCCAGGCAGGCAAGTACCACTTGCAGCTGCTCGCCCTCACGCCTCAGGCCCAGCCCCGAGCACCCGGGCGATGTCGGCGTTGGCTCCCTTACCCCCGGCCCAGCAAGCGCCACTTACCGCAGCGCCACCTTACGCCTCGGGCACGGCTTCGAGGGCCTGGGCGATGTCGGCGATGAGGTCCTCCTTGGCCTCCAGGCCGCACGAGATGCGCACGAGGCCCGCAGGCACGCCGGCGGCCTCGAGCTGCTCCTCGGTCATCTGGCGGTGCGTGGAGGTCGCCGGGTTGAGGCAGCAGGTGCGCGCGTCGGCCACATGCGTCTCAATGGCGGCGAGCTTGAGGTTCTTGAGGAAGGCCTCGGCAGCAACACGGCCGCCCTTGAGCTCGAACGACACGACGCCGCAGCCGCCGTGGGGCAGGTACTTCTGGGCAATCGCATAATAGGGGTCGCTCGGCAGGCCCGGGTAGCTCACGCTCTTCACCTGGGGCTTGTCCTGCAGGAACTCGGCCACTGCCTGGCCGTTCTCCACGTGACGCGCCATGCGCACGTGCAGGCTCTCGAGGCCGAGGTTGAGCAGGAAGGCGTTCTGCGGCGCCTGGATGGAACCCAGGTCGCGCATGAGCTGCGAGGTCGCCTTGGTGATGAAGGCACCCTCCTTGCCGAACTTCTCGGCGTAGGTGATTCCGTGATAGCTCTCGTCGGGCGTGGTGAGGCCGGGGAACTTGTCGGCATGGGCCATCCAGTCGAACTTGCCGGAGTCGACGATGGCACCGCCCACGGCCGCACCGTGGCCGTCCATGTACTTGGTGGTGGAGTGCGTCACGATGTCAGCGCCCCACTCGATGGGACGACAGTTGACCGGCGTGGGGAACGTGTTGTCCACGATGAGCGGCACACCGTGGGCATGCGCGGCATTGGCGAACTTCTCGATGTCGAGCACCGTGAGCGCCGGGTTGGCGATGGTCTCGCCGAAGACGGCGCGCGTATTGTCCTGGAAGGCCGCGTCGAGCTCGGCGGGCGTGCAGTCGGGCGAAACGAACGTAGCCTCGATGCCCATCTTCGCCATGGTCACGCTGATGAGGTTGAACGTGCCGCCGTAAATGGAGGAGGAGGCCACGATGTGGCTGCCGGCCTCGCAGATGTTGAACAGCGCGAAGAAGTTCGCTGCCTGGCCCGACGAGGTCAGCATGGCAGCCGTACCGCCTTCGAGCTGGGCAATCTTTGCGGCGACGTAGTCGTTCGTGGGGTTCTGCAGACGCGTGTAGAAGTAGCCCGACGCCTCGAGGTCAAAGAGCTTGCCCATGTCCTCGCTCGTGTCGTACTTGAACGTGGTGGACTGCACGATCGGGATCTGGCGCGGCTCGCCGTTGCCGGGGGTGTACCCGCCCTGGACACATACGGTGTCGATACTCTGGTTGCTCATGGTGTCCTCTCCTGTGCCAGCGCGGGGCCCAGAGGCCTCGCAAGTGTCTTATGTAAAACAATGGCGACAGTATAGGACAACACCAGGAAGCAGACGTGCAGGAACAGGGCCGGTCACAACTCGGCGTCCTCGTTGCCGGGACGCAGCGAATCGCTCTCGGGGATACAAACATGCAGGAAAAGAGCAGTTACGACTCGGCTCTCCGTCGATAAGACACGGCGTGCGGCGCCTGGAAAGACAAGCGCGCAAGAACAGCGCCGGTCATACCTCGGTGCCTTCGCCATAAAGTGCATCGACGCCGCTTTCGGCGATGCAAGCATGCAGGGACAGCGCCGGCCACAGTCCCTAGTCCTGCGGCACCTCGAGGGCGCGAATGGCCAGGTCGCACACGTGTGCGTAGAACGCGGCGCCCACGGTTTCCATGCGGTCACGGGCCGTGGCGAACCACACACGGGCATGGTCGTGCGTGAACTCATTCGTCAGGCGATTCCAGTGCAGGGCCTCCTCGGTCGCGCCCTTCTGCCAGGCAAGGGACTCGCCGTTGGCAAGATAGGCAAGAAACGCCAGCTCACAGGCGAGCGAGTCGCAACGCAGGGTGCCCTTGACCACCGGGCAGGCGGGCACCGCCGTCATATCGAAGCCGGCGGCCTTGTAGCAGCGCTGCACATGATCGGACCTTGAGCTCTGCACGCTACCGTAGTGCATCTTGCCGTCGGAGCCGACGCCGCTTCCCACCAGGCAGCTCTCCTGCAGCGGCACAAAGCGCGGGCTCACGGCAACAAAGAGCACGTCGTTGAAGCAACGGCGCAGCTCGGCGAGCTCCTCGGCAGACACTTCTCCCGACAGGCCTTCGAACTCGGCGCCAAGCGCCTGGCCAACAAGCGCCACGTCGGCAAGCACTTGCTCGCTCGGCTCGTTCAAAAACGCAGACGCGCACACGTCGAACGTGACGGCGCGGCCGCGTGCGTCCAGAGCGCGCTGCTCCAGCTCCATGTCCGTTTGCTGACCCATGAGTTCCCCTTCTTCCCACAGCCCGGCGCGGGCCTGGCACTTGCATACAAACGGGTGGCCGCACACGTCGCACAGCCACCCTTCTTACATCTGACGCACATCAAACAAGATGCGCCTCACACACTTCATCTCGCAGCGCAATGCACGCGAAACGGCCGCACCGAGCGCATCGAAAACCGAGCGAGATCCGCGCGCGCTGGGAGTCTGCAGCGCGGCGCACATCAAGCAAGGCGCGTACGGAGCACTTCATTTCACAGCGCAATACGCGCAAAACAGCCCCGCTGGGCATATAAAAAAACCGAGCGAGATCCACGCACACCGGGAGTCCGCAGGCGGCGCACACGCGACACCCGCCTCGCGCGCCACGCGCCCCACAGCGCCGGGCGGCGCACACCAACCACTGCGCACGCCGCCCGGCACAAGGCATTGCTTACATCTCGTAGGGCGTCTTGACGTTGCCGCCCTGCTGCACGTTGGAAACGCGCTTCATGGCAAGGGCGCTGTTGAGGCCGATGTAGTGAATCTCCGGGCCCAGGCCCTCCTCGGGCAGCAGCACGTCGGTCTCGCCGGCGGCAGCGATGGCCTTGCTGATGTCGCTGTCGGGGTCGTTGAGGTCGCCGAACATACGGGCGCCGGCCACGCAGGCACCCACGCAAGCAGGCAGCATGCCAAGCTGGGTGCGGTGGTGGCAGAACGTGCACTTGCGCACGAGGTTCTCCTCGTCCACATGGTAACGGGCCTCGTAGGGGCAGGCAGCCACGCAGGCGTCGCAGCCGATGCACTTCTCGTCATCAATCTGCACGGTGCCGTCCTCGGCGATGTAGCTCGCGCCGGTGGGGCAGGCCGCCACGCAGGCGGGGTTGTCGCAGTGGTTGCACTGCTTGGGCACGTTGGAGCGGCGCACATAGCCGTTGCCATCCTCAACGTCCCAGCTCTCGATCCACGTGTTGAACTTGGTCAGCGGCGTCTCGTTCTCCAGACGGCATGCCACGACGCAGGCGTTGCAGCCGATGCACTTCGCCAGGTCGATGAGCATACCCAGTCGCATATCGCTCACGATGCCCTCCTTAGGCCTTCTCGATCTTGTACATGTTGCCGGTACGGGCAGGCGTGCCAGCGTCGTTGTCGGACAGCGCGTAGATCACGTCGTCGCCCACGGTGGGGTCGAGCATGACCTCCAGGTGGATACCGGCGGCCGCACCAGCGTCGCCCGGCGTCACCGTGCCGTCCACGTCCATGTCCTGGGCGCCCCAAGCGGTGTGGCCGTAACCGGTGGCAACGGCGATGTTGCCGCGGGCGACACCGGCGCGCACCATGGCGGCACCGAGCATGACGTCGCCCGTGGGGTTGGTCACGCGAACCTGCTCACCGTCGGAAATGCCCAGCTCAGCGGCATCGTCGGCGTTCATCTCGATGTAGTTAGTGGCGCAGATGTCACGCAGCACCGGGTTGTTGGCCTGCATCGAGATGGAGCGGAAGCGAGGCTTGTAGGTCGTGGCGCCGAAGGGGAACTCCTCGGCGTCGAAGGCCTCGTCGAGCGGGGTGCCGTCGGCCAGGGACTGCGGCGTGTAGTGCAGCGTACCGCTGGGGTACTCGCCCGAGTAGGGGTTCTTGTGCGTGGCCTTCTTTTCGCCCCAGATGAAGCACTCGAAGGGCTTGCCAGCGTAGGCGTTGCGCTTGCCGTCGCCCAGGCACTCCTCGATGGGGTGGAAGCGGCTGCCGCGCGACATGACCTTGAGGACCTTGGGCCACTCCTCCTCCTTGACGGAGGCCTTCCACTTCTCGGGGAGGTTGTCGAGGCCCTGGAGGTGCATCTCCTCCTCGGTGATGTCCTCAACAGGCTCGCCGTCGTAGGCGAGGTTCGCGAGGGCCTTCACGTAGAAGTCGCAGGCCTCGTTGTAGGGGTAGGCGTTGCCGTCGACGTCGAACAGCGCGTTGTCACCGAAGCCGGGCACGCCGCAGGCCTTGGACACGTCGGCGATGAAGGCCTCCCACGAAGCGTTGCGACCGTCGTCGAGCAGCATGGACTCAGCCTGCTTGACCGGCCAGCGCACCGCGTCGCCATAGCCGGCCCAACCCTCCATGTCCAGCACGCCCCAGCTCTCGTAGGGGTTCGTGTCAGGCACGATGTAGTCGGCGTACTGGGTGTCCTCGCCCATCACGACGTCGCAGGAGATGACGAGCGGGATGATGTCGGGGTCCTTCAGGCGCTCGACCACGGAGTCGCGCAGGGCGCCGGGGGCCATGGTCAGGGTGCTCTTCATGAAGATGAGCATGATCTTGCACTGGTAGGGATACTGGTTGATGATCGACCAGAGCATCTGGTTGTCGGCGTTGCCGCTGGTAGCGTAGTACGGCAGCTTGGGCTGGGGGTTCTCCTCGCCGGCGGCCACGCGGTTCTTGTACTCGTCGGTGTCTTCCCAGGCCTTGTTCGTACGGGACAGCGACGTGGCCTTGTTCTCGGGGATGCCCTCGACCATGGAGGTCGACAGCTTGTAGCGAGCGCCGTTGCCGTCAGCGCCTGCGCCCATGTTGGTGGGAGCAGCGCCGCCGACCATCTCGCAGGAGCCCACGAGGGCGTTGAGGATGCGGTAGGCGAAAGCGGTCTCAAGGCCGTTCTGGGTGCCCGAGCCGCCCATGAGGCGAGCAGAGGACTTGGTGCCGTGAGAGGTGAACTCCTTGGCGATGCGGTTGATCTCCTCGACGCTCACGCCGCAGATCTCGGAGTACTCCTCGGGAGTCTTCTCATAGATGCTCTCGAGCATGAGCGACCAAGCGGTGCGCACGTGCACGCCGTTGACCTCGCCGTCGAAGTCGAGGTCAGCCTGGGTGCAGGTGGTGTTCACGACAGGCTCGCCGGTGGCGGAGTCGATGCACACGCGGAAGTCGGGATCGGAGGCACCCTCCTCGAGCACGGGGGTCTCAAGGCCGGCCTGCTCGGGGCGCAGGAACTTGCGGTAGTTCTCGTCGGCTTCGTCCACCACGACGAGCAGCGTGGCGTTGGAGAAGGAGCCGTAGCCGGCGTCCCATGCGGCCTGGAAGTTGGGGAAGCGCAGGTACTCCTCGTTGTAGGCCTCGTTGTCCACGATCCACTGCACCGCGGCGCAGGAGAAGGCGGGGTTGGTGGAAGCCTTGATCGGCACCCAGTTGATGCCGGGCATGGTGGGCGTGACGTTGCCGTTGCCCAGCACCGGGTCGAGGACGTCCATCTTGCACTCGCCGTCGCGCAGGCGCTTGGCCGAACGCTTGGCGATGCCCTGGAAGCTGTTGCCCGTGGCGCCGGGGAACTCGCCCATCCACAGGATGTACTCGCAGAAGTCGACGTCGGAGATGGCGCCGACGGAGCGCTTCTCGGTGAGGGGCTTGGCCCACTGGGCGCAGCCGCAGGTGGAGCCGTGGCCGACCTGGTTGACCGTGCCGAAGCCCTTCACGAAGCGGCCCGAGGTGCCGTAACGACCGTCGGAGCGGCCGCCCATGAGCACGAGCTGGTTGGAGACGGTGCCCAGGTCGGGACGCTCGGGGTCGATGAGGGTGGTGTTGTCATGAACGGCCTTGAAGCCCTCGATCTCGCGGTCCTCGCCCAGGTCGGCGAAGAGCTTGCCGCCCTCGGTGACCTCGGTGATGAGCTGATCCCAGGAGATGGCCGTCCACTTGTTCTCACCGCGCTTGCCGGCGCGCTTGAGGGGCGTGGTGATACGGTCGGGCTGGCTGTACATGACCCAGGTTCCCTGGCCGCGGGCGCACACGGTGCCGTGCGTGGTGTTGCCGCAGCCGTTGGCAAAGCTCTGGGCGCGGTACGCGTCGTCCAGCGATGCCTCGAAAGGCAGGCACGGATAAGCGCTGTTCACGTGATAGGGGTTGCCGCCCACCGACAGCACGCGACCGGTCTCGCGGTCGATCTTCACGCGGTTGCCGCAGTCGCAGTAGCACCCCAGGCACGTGCTGTAGCGCACGATGACGTCGTCGTTGACGGTGAGCTCACCGGTCTTGGGGTCGACCTTCGCCTCGACGGGCTGGCCCTTGGTGGGTGCCGGGAACTCCGCCTCGTCGGCGAGAGCCGCGGGGGCGTTGCCCAAAAGGCCGGTGCCCGCAACCGTGAGCAGACCTGCGGCTGCCATGCCGGCAGTGAATGTCCTTCGGTCCATGCAGATCGGATTCATGTTCCTCCTCCTTGACTGTCCCTTACATATATGTGGGTCTCCGCGGCGACCGCGCTTCCCCGCGCAAGGTCGCCTCGGTACGTTGCGGCGCATGTGCGCCCACGCCGTTGCCCACCTCGATGCACTATGTCAAGAATGTTTCCGAGACACATCCAAACGTTGTTGCTATATCGCCAAATCCGCAACATTCCTGGCACCGAACTGAGATTCGAGCTCATTACCACGTTGTGACTATTGCAATTTGTCTGCCCTGGTAGGCATACTTAATCAGATACAACGAGTGTAGGGGGCACCATGGGAGAGACCATTCGCGGCCTTAAGATGCTGTGTCGGCGCAACATCGGGTTCGCGTTCTTTTTGGCTTGGAACTACATAGCCTTGTACGGCTGCGGCATGGCCATTGGGTCGTTCGTGCCGTACAACCTTGAGTTCATCTGGCTCGTGGCCGCGGCCTCGACCGCGCTTGTGGCGGCCGTCGCAACGGCAGGCATCACGCGCGGGCACATGTTTGACGAGGCCCGCATGGGCAAGGTCGCCGCCGCATGCGCCATCGTGGGCAACGTGGCGCTGTGGTCGAGCTACGCCTTCAAGCAGTTCTTCTGGGTGCTCTTTCCCATCGCCGGCCTCACCTACGGCATGACGATTGCCCTCTTCACCATCGCATGGGGCGCGCGCCTCACGGCATGCAACGAGGCGCGCATCGAGTTCGACGTGGTGGCGTGCCTCACCATCGCGTTCGCCCTCTATACCGTGACGCTTCCCATCAAGCTGTGGGGCACGGTCGACCTGGCCGCGGAGTGCATCCTGCCGTGCCTCTCCGCCTGGCTTGTGGCCCGGCCTTTCGACGACCCCGACGACGCCTGGGCCAAGGCGCGCCGGGCGCATGGTGTCGCGTCGCCTTTCGGGCATCATGAGGTGGAAGACGGCCACAAGGAGGACGATGTCCGAGCGGGCGACGGTGCGCAGGCAAACGGCTCCCGAGCGGGGGTAGGGCGCGCCCAGGCGTGCGGCGATCAAGCGCAGGCAAGCGGCGCGCAGGCAAGTGGGGCCCGAGCGGGGGCAAAGCCTCTGGTCTCCGTGAAGTCCACCGCACCTGAGGTGCCCTCGCTCACGAAGGCCCTCATCATGATGGGGTCGCTGTGGTTCCTCGTCGCCTTTTTGCGCGTCGTGGATGCCCCGGTCAACGCCTACAACCGCTACGACCGCTACCTCATCGCCTTCTCCATCGGCTTTTTCGTGACGCTCGTGTTGTTTGTCGTGCTGATCCATGCCATGCGCTATGTCGACATGTCGATGGGTTTCCGCTGGCTGCTGCCGTTCGCCGCGCTCAACGTGCTCGTGCTGTGGGCCGGCGGCGAGTCGCTTGCGTGCCACAAGGCGGCCTATGCCATCGTGCACGCCGGCATGTTCGGCATGCAGATGTCCACGTGGATCGCACTGGCAAAGTACCTGCGGAGAACCTCCGTCGCGCCCGCTCCGGCGTTTGCCGGCTACGCCCTGGCCGAGGGCCTGGGCATCTTCCTTGGATGCGGCTCGGCCCTGCTTGCCGTGAAGCTTCTGGATGAGCGCGACCTCTTCTGCGCCATACTGGCCGCGATGTGCCTGGTTGTGCTCGTGGTGATGATGACGGGCTTCAGTCCCGACTGGTATTTCTCCAGAACGAGCCACCAGAGCAACCGGGCGATGCGCCCTGTCGAGGCCAAAGAGGAGACTGCAGCTCCCGTCGCGTCTGACAAGAACGCCGCGCACGAGGAGATGATGCGCGAGCGCGCCGAAATGCTCCGGGATGCCTTCGGGCTCACCGAGCGCGAGACCGAGGTGTGCGCCCTGCTGCTGGGCGGGCGCAGCCGCCCCTTCATCCGCGACGAGCTCGGCATCTCGCTCAACACCGTGCACGCCCATGCCCGCAACATCCTTTCCAAGTGCGGCGTGCACTCGCAAAGGGAGCTCATCGACCTGGAGCCCATCGCGACCGGCGGGACAAGAGACAAGGCGGCGTAGAAGGCTCGCAACCGCTCGGCAACCTTGCGTAGCAGCCGCAACCAGGTAGAATGCAACCAAACGCTACCGCTGGTTGGTTGTGGAGCGGCCCGCGCAACCACACAATGGGGTTCAAATCCCATGCAGGGAGGAGCCGCTGAACGCACAGCTCGCGCTCGAGGCCAAGGCAATCGAAGGCGTGCCCCGCTGGCATCGCCGGACATGCCCACTGCGGTCGTCGCGCACTGCCCGCAGGACGTGCAGTCGCCCCGAGTCGCCTACCGCCAGGCGCGCGCCGCGTTCGTCGTGCACCCTCCCTGCAGACACGCGAAAGGAAGCCCCCATGAGCACCAGCGCCAACATCCGTCACCTACGCGCCACCAAAGGCATGACCCAGGAACAGCTCGCCATGCTCGTCGGCGTGAGCCGGCAGGCCATCGCCAAATGGGAGGCCGGCGGCACCTATCCCGAGACAGAGAAGCTCATCCGCCTCTCCCAAATCTTTGAATGCTCGCTCGACGACATCATCACAGGCGACCTCACGAGCCGTCCCATCGAGACTGCGGCACCCGCGCCCGGCTCCCCACAGGACATCTGCGGCTACGACCAGGCCATGCGCAGCTTCGCGATGCGCCTTGCCTGCGGTGCGGCAATCATTCTGCTTGCCATTGGAGTCGGTCTGCTGCTCGAGGGCTTCGTCGGCCCCATCGTGGCCGAAGGCGTCATCTGTCTGGCCTTTGTCCTGGCCGGCGTGGCTGCTGGCGTGGCCATAATCGTGCCTGCGTGCATCCGCAGGCAGACATTCAACCGCGAGCACCCTTTTGTGGAAGACTTCTACACCACCGATGACCGCGCCGGCGCCGGTAAGCTTCTGGGTTGGGGAATCGGCGGCGGCGTGGCGCTCATCCTGGCAGGCGTGCTCCTCTGCGAGCTACTCGAATCCTGGAAGAACTTTGTGGGCGCAGGCACGCTGCTCGTGTGCATTGGCCTGGGCGTGTGGCTGCTCATCTATGCCGCGGTCATGCACGGCCGCCTCAACGTGGAGTCCTACAACCTCGAGATTGCCGAGTCCATGAGCTACCAGGCAATCGAGGAGGTCATCGACCCCGTGCTGCGCGAGCAGATGCGCCTGCACAAGCGCCGCAACGCCCTCGGCGGCACGCTGTGCTCCATCTGCATCCTCGTGGCCACTATCGTCGGCCTCATCCTGCTGTTCTCCGACAACGAATACTTCTGGCTCTCCTGGGCCATCGGCGGCATCAGCTGCGGCATCGTCGCCGCCATCGTGGAACTTGCGATAAAGAAGTAGGCGCAGGCCACCACTCAACACCACCCGCCTCGCCCGGCCCCGCAAAAAAACCACGCACGTTTGCGTTTTAATTCGACCGGGGCAGGTAGCCCGAATTGTCGCGCATCATCTACCAGGCAGAACGTCATGCCGTACCGAGACTGTTCTCGCCGGCCCAACATTAAAACGCAAACGTGCGCTTATTTTGACGCCGAGGCGGCGGCGAGGCTACCCCGCCACCGCCTCGCAGGCTGTCTCGAGCTCGGCGTCGCACGCAAAGCTACGCCAGGGTCTTAAACTCCGTGATACAGAAGCGCCAAGGCCTCGTCGCGGGAGTGGACATCAAGCTTCTTATATATATGACTGACGTGGGTCTTGGCGGTGCCATAGGAGATGCCGGTGCGCTCAGCTATGTCAGGCACGGACATGCCCTGCACCATCAACTCAAGAACCTCCTGTTCGCGCAACGTCAGACCATAGCGACGGGCAACCTGAGCACATTGCCACACGATTCGCTCTGAGTACGACATGGTGAGATTAGAAAACACCTTCCCACCGACAGCGCCGCTCGTTTCCGCAGCCTCGTCCCCCACGGGCGCAAGGCCAAACGAACGGGACGCGACTTCGTCGTTGAAAAAGACCGTAGAGACCACGACAACCGCCACCACCATGGCGCACACGGCGAGGTTTGCCTCGCTGCTGCCGACCGGAAACACCGCCGTGAACTCCTGGCCTACCCGCATGCCCACTAGCGCGGCAATCTCACTGGCCAGCTGCACGATACCGAATATCCAAGCAGGACTCACGGCATAGCGGGCGCACAGCGTTGCAAGCGCAATGTACATGAAGAGCGTGAACGCGACATTGCCAGAATTCGCAAACAGCACCGCGACCGTGCGCCCCTCCCCCAGAAATGCCAGGCATACAAGTCCGGCTATCATGAGCGGCAAGGCCATCCTGTACAGGAAACTCGCATTGTACTGAGAAGGCAGACTCAAGGCGACGGCAACAGCAATCAGCGACACCAGGAGCATGCCGAGCATCCCGTAGGGATTGGGTCCCTCAGAAAGGGACAGAGAGAAATTGAACGCGAACGCGTAAGCGCACATGAGAAGAACCGGTCGGACGGGAAAGGTCCATTTCGAGCATTCGCGTCCGTCGCCCGGACAGCAAACGGAATCTTCGTCCGCACATCCCTCTCTACCGCCAAGGCAGACGGTCACCACCCAGATGTTTAAACCGGCACAGGCAAGGGGAAGCACAGGCGCCACCGCTGCAACCCCCACGGAGGGAAGCGCCCTCAGCACAAAATGAAGCACGGCAGCAAGGGCAAAACCAGCAGGAAACACCAGGCAAACCCAACGAGCTGCGCACATGCTTGCCATGCACAAAGTCATCAAAAGCAGCGCCGTTAGGCCACCTTCGTACACTACATGGCCCATACCAGCCAGGACGGCAGGCATCCCCAGAACGTCAGCAAAGCAGGAAAGCCCCCGTCCGAGTCCGGAGGCAACGCCGATGAAGACGAGGAGGAGCACGTATTTCTTCAGTCGGCACTTGTCGTCGCAATTAAACAACGCGTCAACCCGTTTATGACCGGCGATAAAGGCGACGCACACCACAGCGGTCATGCCATCTGCAACCCAACGCGCCCACGATATACGCTGCGCGGCCGAGACGCCCTCCACGAGCTCGCCCAACCAGCTGCTCGCAGTAAGCAAAGCGACGCAGACGGCAAAAACAGCCGCCGGCGCTATGGCAACCGAGCCTGCCGACGGCTGCTTGCACCCAATCTGCACCATGGCTCGCCCTTTCTACATGCGGTCGATACGGTCAACGTTTTACCTGCTCACAATGGCAGGTAGAGAAATATACACCTGTCGCCAGAGCCTAAATACACCGCTCGGAAGATTGGCTTGGCACGCAATAGGGCCAAATATAACAGCTGTCGCACGGCATGCGCCGATGTGGTGTCCAAATTCTCCAGATATGAATCGAGGTAAATCCCATGCTTTCCGGTACGTGTTCACGTCGGTCCTTTCTCGGCCTGAGCGCCACCCTCGCAGGCACTTCGCTTCTCCCCGGCCTCGCTTTTGCCGAAGCTGGAACGGACCTGTTCGCCAAGCCCGGCACCTACAGCGCCACAGCACCGGGCCGCAACGGCGACGTCACCCTAACTGCGACCTTCTCCGCCCAGGCAATTGATTCCATCGATGTTGACAGCTCCGAAACACCCACTGTGGGCGTCGCCGCCATGGACGCTCTCACCCAGGAGGTTATCGACGGGCAAACACTGGCAGTTGAGAGCGTGAGCGGGGCGACCCTTTCATGCGACGCCTTCCTCACTGCGCTCAAGGACTGCGTGGCGCAGGCCGGCGGAGACTTCGACAAACTCTCCAACAACGTAAACAAGACAGCAGTTGAATATAAGACGCAGGCAGACGTCATCATCGTGGGAGCAGGCGGCGCAGGCCTCATGGCAGCCGCAACCGCCGCCAGCGACGGAGCAAGCGTCATTGTCATCGAGAAGTCCGGCGTAGTGGGCGGCAACACCCTGTGCGCCTCCAACGGCATCAACGCCTTCGACTCCGACGTGCAGCTCGCCGACCCCACCTACCAGGCAGCCGATACCTCGTTCGAAGGGTTCGAGGCACTTCAGACCAACGAACGAAGCCGCAAGAATCTCGTCGACACCTTCATCTCAAACTCAGCTGAGGCAATCAACTACCTAAGCGAATTGGGCGTGGAGTTCACCGTAGAAATCTCCAATGACGACCGCAACTCCTCGCAGAACTACTATCTGCTCAAGAGCGAGGTCGACGGAGCCACCACGATGACGACCGTCGTAGCCGCCCTCGACAAGGCCGTGAAGGATGCCGACATCCCCGTGTACACGGGCGTCGCAGCAAGCGAGTTGATACAGGATGCCGACGGCCGTGTCTGCGGCGTGAATGCCACGGGCCCGGACGGCCAGGAGCTGGCCTTCACCGCAAACGCCGTGGTGCTCACCACAGGTGGCTTCGGCAAAAACAAGGACCTCATTGCTGAGGTGGCACCGGCATACGCCAACTGCATCACCGACGAAATGGCCCCGACCACAGGCGACGGCCTCCTCATGGCAGAGAAGCTCGGTGCCAAGGCCGTTGACCTTGATCAGATCCAAACCTTCCCGTCGGTCATCGAAGGCTACGGCATGTCGTTTCCGGCCGGTGGTTTTATGGTTGACGGAACCATCTACGTCAACAACTCCGGCGAACGCTTCTGCACCGAGAAGTTCGAAGTCGCACCCGAGATTCTCACTCAGGACAAGGGTGAGGTGTACGCCATCTTCGACGCCGACAACTATGATGATCGCATGCAGGGACTGGCCGGCCGGGGGTATGTGAAGGAGGCTTCCACCGCCGAGGAACTCGGTGATGAGCTGGGCTTCGATGGCAAAAACCTCGCAGACACCATCGAACAATGGAACGAGGACGCTGCCACTGGCACCGACTCGCTCTTCGGTCGCGAGAACACCACCACCCTCGACACGCCGCTCTACGGCTATAAGTTCGGCGTGGGCGCCCACTATTTCATGGGCGGCATCCTCATCGACGAGGCCACCCGCGTGCTCGACGAGAACGAGCAGCCCATCGAGGGCCTCTATGCGGCCGGCGAGGTAACGGGCGGCTTCCACGGCACCCAGCGCGTCGACGGCAGCGGCACCGGCGACTCCATCGTCTTCGGCATGATTGCCGGCCACACCGTGGCAGCACAGTAAAGCACGAATCCCATCTCGCTACGCGATGAGAGAATACTCATACAAAGGAGAACCAGCTATGACCACCGATCGGACCATTTCCCGCCGCACCCTCGTTTCCGGCAGCCTTGCCGCAGGCCTCGCCGCCTGCACCATGGGCATGGCCCGCACGGCGTTCGCAGACGACACGAAGGCCGAGGTCACCGACGTCGTGCCCGAGCTTGCCGAGCGCACCACCCTGCACGGCCTGGAGGGCAGCATGTACGACCCCGACCGCGACATCACCGACGAGGAGGTCCTGCTCCTGCTCCAGGCCGCCCTCACCGCTCCGTCGGCCGTGGGCGCCAAGTCGCTCGAGCTCGTAGTCATCCGCGACCGCAAGACCATGCAGAAGATTCACGAGTTCTCGCCCAATGCCAACGAGCTGGAGGGCTGCCCCGTGTGCATCGCCCTCGTAGAGCATGACACTGAGGACGCCCATCCTCGCTTCTACCAGTATGACGCCGGCCTGGCCGCCATGGCCCTGCTCGTGCAGGCAAGCGCCATGGGCATCTCGAGCTGCGTGTGCGAGGCTCGCGCCCAGGACAAGGACACCCAGCAGGACTACGACTACTCGTTCTTCTGCGGTGACATGGAGACCCATCATCCCCAGCTCTTCATCACCCTGGGCTACCCTGCCGTCGACTCCGAGACGAGCGCCTCGGTGGACAATTACGCCGAATCCCGCGTCCACTTCGAGAAGATCGACGCATAAGCGAGCTTCAACCGAGCACTAAAAGATGGCCCCGGCCGCGCCTCCCAATCGGGCAAGCGCGGCCGGGGCTATTAGCTCAACGCAGACGTCCTCTGAACAGCTCTTCGTGAATCCCCATGCGCACAAAACGGATTACCATGCGGCCCTTGTGCATGACACAAAGAACAACTACGTCAACCAGGCCGTCCGACAAATGGAAATCCATGTGCCCGTTGTAGTTGCCACCCGGGCTGTCAAGCTCATGCAGAAAATACCCCTCAGGCAGGGTGCCTGTTTCCGAAAGGACCTCGACAGCTACGGCAAGCTCATCCCTAATCTGGGGATGCTGTCGCACAACCGCTCGCACATCTCGAATAAAACCTTGCTCGAACTGAATCTCCCACATGACTAAAGACCCCGAATGAACGCTGCAGCCTCGCAGCCATCGGCAAACGAGATGGCATCGTCGGGCACAATTCCGAGCATCTTGGCCTCCGCCTCCACGAGGGCGCGGCGTGTCTCCTCGTTCGGAATGTCGCGCACAGTAGGTGCAATCACCTCAAATGGCAGCCTTCCTTGAATAAGAAGTTGGCGCGCCGCCATGTTGACAAACCCGCCGAATGTCATTCCTATACCCTCAAGCATGGAACAGACGCTTGCCTTGATATCCTCATCCATCTTGACGCTCATAGTCGTTGTCATGGTAAATCACCCCAATAGAATGAACTCGGTATATACTCAGTATGTAGTATAGCCGTTTTCCCATGGGATAACTCGCCAATCGACAGCCCGGCCGCGTCGACACGACCAAGGACGTCTCAGCCGCACACGCCGCCATAGCCCCGCCTCGCCGGAAAAACCACGCACGTTTGCGTTTTAATTCGACCGGGGCAGGTAGCCCGAATTGTCGCGCGTCATCTACCAGGCAGAACGCTATGCGACATTGGGACTGCACCCACACGCCGAAGATTAAAACGCAAACGTGCGATCATTTTTGGCGCCGAAGCGGCAGCGAGGCTAACCTGTCACCCGCTCGCAGGCCGTCTCGAGCTCGACGTCATGCGAAAGCTGGGCGGGAGTCCAGGGAATGTGCACGTCAGGAGCGATTCCGCGACCGAGTGTGGCATCACCTTCGAGGGCTTCCAGATATGTCGCCGTAGGCAAGATGAGCGTGAGATCGTCGTCGAGACGAACGGCCCTGGGGCACGTGTTGTCAAGCGAGCCGATGGTGGCTCGCCCCATAACAGCGGCGTAACCTGCTGTTTTGGCGGCGCGGACAAGCCATTCGGCAGCCTCGCCGGTGCAGCGGTCGGCGAGCACCGCGACGCGCGCAGGGGTGGCAGGGTCGCCCGGGCTCCTACTGAACTGCACGTCTGGGTAGAACGCCTCGGCGCTTTCCATCTCGCGGACGCCCTTTTGCCCGCGCTTGTCCCGAAGGTCGGCGGCGAGGTCGTCGAGCTCCGCCAAGTCCTCGGGGGCAGACGTGCCCTCTTGAGCCTGCGCCCGCAGCACCTCAAGCTCCTTGAGCTTGTCGTCGACGTTGTGGCGCGAGTAGTTCATCGCAATGCCCGGCTTGCCAAAAAGCTGCTCGGGACTCGCCGTTGCACCCGATGCCAGCACAAACGGCACAAGCGGGAAGATATCTTCCTGCGTGCCCCCTCGGCAACCACGCACGTCGATGACCAGGTGCTTTGCCGCACACACCTCGGCCAGCAAGCCATTGAGGGCCTTGGCGAACGCAGGATCGCTGGGATTGCGCAGGGTAAGGACGACCACGTTGCCGACTTGGCTCAGCTCGCAGCAGGGCTGACCCGTGCCACTCGAGGCCACGCCATCCGCAGCCTCAGCCAGCCCCGCACCACCTGCGTCTTCGCCATCCGCCGCCACACCACCTGCGCCGTCCGCCGCCGCGGGCCCCGCGTCGCCTTCGCCCCTCGCGCAACGCACGGGCTTGGCCCACTCGGCATCGCCGGCGCTGACGTCCACCTTCACCGTGCGTTCGATGCCGTCGACGCCCCTCACCTGCAGGTTCTTGGCAAACGCAAGCACAATTGACCAGTCCTCGCGCTCGGGGTCGGCGGGCTCAACCGTCGTCCACAGCGTGCGCTCCACCTCGGGCCGCACCTCGGCCAGGGACTTCCCGTTCACGCCCACAATTTGCTCGCCGACGCGCACCGCAGCAGAAGGCGCCGCCCAAATCACATAGAGCGCATCGCCATATCGCTGGGTGCCAAAATCGCTGGTCACGTGCCATGCAGCTCCCGGTCCCACCACAAGCTGCAAACCCGGGTCCTGATACCAGGTCAAATAATGCAAAATCATCTGCGTCAGCATGCGATCGCAAAACGCGCGGTTTTGGAACATGTTGGAATTAAGCGTATAGAGCTGACCGGCAAAATCGGCGTAGCCTGACGCCTCAAAGCGCTCGCAGCGCGCATAGTCCATCTGCATCGCCTTGAGCAGTCGGTCGAAAACGCCCAGGAAGCTGCGCTGTCCGTGCTGCACCGTCTCACCCATCGCCGTTGCCTTTCTTCCAAGCCGTCCATGCATCCAAATACTGTCGCGCAAAACGGGCGTGCGGGCCCAAGTCGCCTCGTCCCGCACGCCCGTCCATATCAAAACGCAGCGTAACCCAACCGCCTGCGCAACACGGCCACTCGCAGGTCAAACATGCGCAGACAGTGCGCGCTATATGCGCGCGAGCCTTCCCGAAGCGCGCCAATCCCGCGACCCCTTTCAGGCCGCAGCGCGCCCCCAGCAGCCTACCTTACTTGCCCTGAGCGGCGTTGATGCCGGCCAGACGGCCGAAGGTCATTGCCATGCCGTGAGAGACGCCCATGATGGTGGTGGGGTAGTCCTCGGCAAAACGACAACCCTGCGTGTTGCCGCAGACGTACAGGCCGGGCACGACCTGCCAGTCCTTGTTGAGGGCATGGCAGTCAGCGTCGGAGCGGATGCCGTGCGTCATGCAGAAGGCGAAGATGTTGCTGATCTCGCTGGCATAGAACGGCGGCTCGACGATGGGATACAGACGGTCGGCACGCTTGCCGAAGTCGTCATCGCGGCCCAGGCGGGCAAGCTCGTTGTAACGGGCGATGGTCTTGCTGAGCTCGTCGGCAGGCACGCCGATGGCCTCGGCGAGCTCCTCGATGGTGTCGGCCTTGGCCGTGGCGGCTTCCTCAACCTCGGCCGTGGAGCGCTGACCAATCTTCTCGATGTAGTTGCCCCAGGGCTCGCTCTCCAGGTCGTCGTTGATGTTCCAGTAGCAGGCGTGGCCGTTGGGCATGGTGTGCACCTGCTCGGGATACTTGGAGTCGAAAATCTGGAAGGTCTTCTGCTCGGGCTGACGGATGGTCACCTGAGAGAGCAGGTGACCGGGCACGTCCTCGTTGCAGAAACGGTCGCCGTTCTTGTTTACCAGCAGGAACGGATCGCAGCCAAGGGCGCCACCGAAGGAGTGCGTCATGACGGCAGCGGCGGAGAACTCAGGGGCGGCGCCGGCCCAGGCGGCCATCTTGAGGCCCATGCCCATGTTGGTGGGGTTGCCCTCGTAGTCGGTGGAGGTCCAGCCAAACATCATCTCGAAAGACTCATGGCTGTAGTAGGAGCGCATCTCGGTGTTCGAGCCGTAGTCACCGCAGGCATCGATGACAGCCTTGGCGTTGATCTTGGTGACCTTGCCGTCGGCATCCTTGCACCATGCGCCCACGACCGCGCCCTCGTCGTTCGTGATGAACTGCAGGCACTTGGTAGAGAAATGCACATCAGCGCTAGCTTGGATGATCTCCATGATCTTGTCGTTCAGGGCAACCTGGTCAGGACGGAAGCAGATAACATCGGGGTACATCGGGTACAGCTCGGTGTCGTAGTCGTACTCGGGGTTCTTGGGGTTGTTGAAGCAGGTCATATACATGTTGCCATCGACCGACTCGCCGCCCATGCCGCCCGAAGGCACCTGGTCGCCGGGGACGCCGGACTCAGTGGGAGTCTGGTTGGGGTCCAGGAAGATGATGCCGGGGTTGGCCGAGACATGCCAGTCGAACGCCTCGCCAGAGTGGTTGATCCAGTAGTTCCAGATGCGCGCGTCGGGGCGCCAGCCGTTGGCCTGCATCTCGGCATTAAGCATGCCGATCTTGTCCTCGGGGGTAAAGACGACGCCACCCTTCTGGGCCCAGCTGGAGTTGATGTTGCCGAACTGGGCAGCACGGCAGTTGTAGTTCTCGGACTGCTCGACGCAGATGACGTTCGCACCCTCCTCGATGGCTGCACGGGCAGCGCACAGGCCGGCCACGCCCAGGCCAACGACGAGCACGTCGCAGTCGAGCTCCTCGTCTGCCGCCTCGGGAGCCGCGGGGGCAACGAGCCAGCCGGGAATCCACAGGCCGTTCTCGTCCCAGTAGCCGGGGTTTCCGGTGTCGTTGACGGCGAGGTGGGTGTTACCCGTCGTGCTCTCGTCGGTGGTAGCGGTGCCCGTGGCTCCGCCACCGGGCATAGCACCAGGGGCGGCTTGTGCGGTGCTGGCAAGGCTGGCAGCACCGGCGACGGCGGCGACGGCGGCTGCGCCGACGCCAAAGAACGAACGACGAGACATCTCAGAGCTCATAGTGATCCTCCTTGTATGGAGCGAGTAAGCCCACCGACGGTCATGCCCACTTAGAGGGCCCCTTGTGCCGTCGGCTAGGCTGCATCCTAGGCCTCATTTCGCTGAAGGGGGTTCACCCGAATATGGCGAAAAATGTT
Organism: uncultured Coriobacteriales bacterium; assembly: GCA_902464015.1. Lineage (GTDB taxonomy): Bacteria > Actinomycetota > Coriobacteriia > Coriobacteriales > UMGS124 > UMGS124. The sequence goes on from CABQHM010000002.1 coordinate 66,272, forward strand.
TTCAGGAAATCAGTTGACACCATTTAAGCAGGTAGATGCCAGATTTCGGCAGGTCGGCAAATTTTGCCCGCCGTCGACGCCCTGCGTCGGCCTTCATTTCGCCCTCGCTCGGCGTGCTCTTTCACCACCCGCCTCGCCCGGCCCCGCAAAAAACCACGCACGTTTGCGTTTTAATTCGACCGGGGTAGATAGCCCGAATGCTCGCACGTCATCTACCAGGCAGGATGATATGCGACATCGGAACCGTGCTCGGCTGCCGAAGATTAAAACGCAAACGTGCGCTCATTTTGGCGCCGAGGTGGCGGCAAGGCTACCCCGCTACCCGCTCGCAGGCCGTCTCGAGCTCGGCGTCACGCACAAGCCGGGCCGGGGTCCAGGGGATGTGCACGTCGGGGGCGATGCCGCGGCCGAGCGCGGTGCCCATCGCACCGGCCATGTCCACCTGCCGCCTGGGCCACCCATGCCAGGGCCCACGCCACTCATCCCCCATACGTAATACGAATTTGAAAATAATATTATTGACCGCACCATCCACCGCCAAGGCGTGTATGATGCATCCGGTAACACGAATCTAAAAGTTTGTATCACTCATGTGAGAGGACGGCGGACATGGCAGCAAACAACGACGGCAGGACGCTAGCCGGCATCACCCGCAGGCAGGTTGTGGCGGGCGGTCTCGCAGCAGGCGCCGCTGTGCTCGCAGCGAACGGCGGCCTCGCGGCTCCTCGTCCAGCCCAGGCCGAGGGTGACGCACCCTCGCAGGTCATTCTCACCATGACCACGGGCTCTGAGCCTGCAGCCGGCTTCGACCCGCTCGTGAGCTGGGGCTGCGGCGAACATGTGCACGAGCCGCTCATTCAGTCCACCCTCATCACCACCGACATCAACCTCGAGTTCCAGAACGACCTCGCGACCTCGTATGAGTGCTCCGAGGACGGCCTGACCTGGACGTTCACCATCCGCGACGACGTCAAGTTCACCGATGGCGAGCCCCTCACCGCCCGCGACGTCGCCTTCACCGTCAACGGCATCATCAACAGCAGCGCCGCCGAAGCCGACCTCTCCATGGTCGACGAGGCCGTCGTCGTCGACGACACCACCGTCGAGCTGCACCTCAACAAGCCCTTCAACGCCCTGCTCTACACGCTCGCCGTCATGGGCATCGTGCCCGAGCACGCCTACGGCCCCGACTATGGCGCGAACCCCATCGGCAGCGGCCGCTACATGCTCGAGCAGTGGGACAAGGGCCAGCAGGTCATCCTCAAGGCCAACCCCGACTACTACGGCGAGCCCGTGAAGATGCAGCGCGTCGTGGCCGTCTTCATGGAGGAGGATGCCTCCATCGCCGCCGCGCAGGCCGGCCAGGTCGACGTCGCCTACACCTCCGCCACCTACTACGACATCGTCCCCGCAGGCTACGAGCTGCTCGCCTGCACCTCCGTCGACTCCCGCGGCGTGTCGCTGCCCTGCGTTCCCGCCGGCGGCACCAAGTCCAACAACGGCGTCGACTACGCCCAGGGCAACGATGTTACCTGCGATGTTGCCGTCCGTCGTGCGCTCAACTACGCCACCGACCGCAACCGCCTCATCTCCAACGTCCTCAACGGCTACGGCACCCCCGCCTTCTCCGTGGGCGACGGCCTGCCCTGGTCGAGCGAGGATATGAAATGCGAGACGGACGTTGAGAAGGCCCGCCAGATCCTTGAGGAGGCCGGCTGGGTGGACTCCGGCGACGGTATCCGCGCCAAGGACGGCGTGCGCTGCGCCTTCGACCTGTACTACACCGCCGGTGACTCGGCCCGTCAGGGCATCGCTATGGAGTGGGCCAACCAGATGCGCGAGATCGGCGTCGAGGTCAACCCCAAGGGCGGCAGCTGGGACGAGCTCTACCTGCACCAGTACGAGTGCCCCGTCGAATGGGGTTGGGGTTCCAACGCCCCCATCGAGATGTACGAGCTCAACTACTCCACCGGCTGGGGCAATTTCTCCAGCTACGAGAACGCAACGGTAGACGCCCACCTCGACGAGGCCCTGGCCCAGACGCACATCGAAGACTCCTACGACCTGTGGAAGAAGGCTCAGTGGGACGGCGAGCAGGGCGTGGCTCCCCAGGGCGCTGCCACCTGGGTGTGGTTCACCAACATCGACCACCTCTACTACGTGCGTGAGGGCCTGCAGGTCGCCGAGCAGAAGCCGCACCCCCACGGTCACGGCTGGTCGCTTGCCAACAACGTCGACCAGTGGAGCTGGAACTAGCCCATATATAAGTTGTTCTCATGCTTCTCCCCAGCGTCATCTCCCTCTCCCTACTACTTGAGATGCCGAGGATGAAGCCCTCTCCCACCCGCCCCCGCGTCCGATTCGGCACGGGGGCGTAGCCGTCTCATACCAACGCGTAGTTAGGCACGATATGGCACGTTTTATCTTACGCAATGCAGCCAAGGTGGCCCTGCTGCTCTTTGCTGTGAGCCTCGTCACATTCGCCCTGGTCAGCACCTCGCCTATCGACCCCGTGCAGGCAAACGTGGGCCAGGCGGCCTATATCAGCATGAGCGCTGAGAAGCGTGCCCAGCTCGCTGAGTACTGGGGAGTTGGCCTTCCCTTCTGGCAGCGCTACGGCGAGTGGCTCTCGGCGGCGCTTCAGGGCGACATGGGCATGTCCCTTCGCTACAACGCCCCTGTCGTCGACGTCATTGCCCAGAAGGCAGGCAACTCGCTTGCCCTCATGACATGCGCCTGGCTTTTGTCAGGCATCATCGGAGGGGCCTTGGGCATCGCGGCGGGTGCCAAGCGCGGCAGCACGCTCGACCGCTGTGTGAAGGCCTATTGCCTCGTGCTCGCCTCCACCCCCACGTTCTGGCTGGCACTCGTGATGCTCATCGTGTTCGGCGTGCAGCTCGGCTGGTTCCCGCTGGGATTCTCGGTGCCCATCGGCGTCGCCACTTCCGAGGTGAGTTTCGCCGACACGCTGCACCACATGGTGCTGCCTGCCCTCACCCTGTCAGTCCTGGGCGTGGCCAACATCGCCCTGCATACCCGCGAAAAAACGATCGACGTGCTTGAGAGCGACTACATCCGCTTCGCACGCGCCCGCGGCCTCAGCACGTGGTCTGCGCTGCGCCGTCATGGTCTGCGCAACCTCTCGCTTCCGGCCATCACGCTGCAGTTTGCCTCCATCTCGGAGATTTTTGGCGGATCGGTCCTCGTTGAACAGGTCTTTTCCTATCCGGGCCTGGGGCAGGCGGCCGTAACCGCAGGTCTGGGCGGCGACGCTGCGCTGCTCGCAGGCATCGCGGCGTTCTCGGCGGCCATCGTGTTCGCCGGCAACCTCACGGCAAACATCCTGTACGGCATCATCGACCCGCGCATCAGGAAGGGAGGCGCCCATGCCTAACCTTCAAACCTGCGGCGGCGCAGTTGCCGCTCAAGCATGCGCCCCTGAGACACACGCAAGCGCCCAGCCCGTGCTTCACCAGCCCAAATCGCGGCGCACTGCAGGCCGCAAGCTCACGCTCGCCCTCTTTATCCTCGCCGCCGTTGCGCTCGTTGTCATTGTCGTGTGCGGAGCGAACATAGGCCCGAAAGCCACCATCGCCGATTTCTCGGCCAAGAACATCGCTCCTTGCTGGGAGCACCTATTCGGCACCGACCGCATGGGTCGCGACATGCTCACGCGCACGCTTGCCGGCCTCGCCACGAGCGTGCTGGTGGGCCTTCTCGCCGCAAGCGTCTCCTCGCTCATCGCGCTTGCCCTGGGCACCCTCGCCGCACTGGGCGGCAAGCGCGCCGATGCTGTCGTGACCTGGCTCATCGACCTCATGATGGGCATTCCGCACATCGTCTTGCTCATTCTCATCTCGTATGCCCTGGGCAGGGGCTTCTGGGGCGTGACGATCGGCGTTGCCGTGACGCACTGGCCCAGCCTCACCCGCGTCGTGCGCGCCGAGGTGCTGCAGTGCCGCGAGTCAGGCTTCGTGGCCGTCGCTGGCAAGCTCGGCGTGAGCAAGGCCGCCATCGCCGTGCGCCATATGCTGCCCTTTGTGCTGCCGCAGTTTCTCGTGGGCCTCATCCTGCTCTTTCCCCACGCAATCCTGCACGAGGCCGCAGTGACCTTCCTGGGATTCGGCCTGTCTCCCGAGCAGGCGGCCATCGGCAACATCCTCTCGGAGTCGATGAGCTATCTCACGGCTGGCATGTGGTGGCTCGCCGTGTTCCCGGGCCTCGCGCTCATCGGCACCGTGGCGCTCTTCGACGTGGCAGGCTCTAACCTGCGCAAACTCCTCGACCCCCACAGCGCACAGGAATAGGAGGCTGGGGATGAATACCGCAGAAAATCGCAACGGCGCGGCCACCAAGAGCACCCCTTCGGTGCCGGTCGTCACCGTGGAAGCGCCCGAGACCCAGAAGCGCCACAGCAAGGCCTACGGGGAGTCGTCGGTCGCCGCTTTTGAGCCCTCGCCCCATGCCGACCACGAGGCGCATCATCACCACACCCACGGCGAGCACTCGCACCACGAGCACGGCCACCACCTGCTGCAGGTTGAGCACCTGAGCGTGTCGTTTCGCATGTACGAGGAGGACGAGCCGTTCTTCCAGGCACGCCGCCGCGATGTGGAGGTCATCCACGACCTGAGCGTCTCCGTGCACGAAGGCGAGGTCATTGCCGTGGTGGGCGCGTCGGGCTCAGGCAAGAGCCTGCTGGCAGACGCCATCTTGGGCCTGTACGAACCCAACGCCACCGTGACCGGCCGCATCTGGTTCGACGGCGAGGAGTGCAGCGCTGCGCGGCTCGAGGAACTGCGCGGCCACGGCATCAGCCTGGTCCCGCAGAGCACCGCGAACCTCGACCCTCTCATGCGCGTGGGCAAACAGGTGGAGGGCCTTGCCCGCAACCGCCAAGACAAGCAGCGCCGCCAGGCTCGCCGCAAGGAACTCTTCGCCCGCTACGGCCTGGCCGAAGACGTGGCAAAGATGTACCCCCACGAGCTTTCCGGCGGCATGACGCGCCGCGTGCTTCTGTGCTGCGCCCTTATGGACGAGCCGCGCCTCATCGTGGCCGACGAGCCCACACCCGGCCTCGACCTGGACCTGGCGTGCAAGGCCCTGGCCGACCTGCGCGCCTTTGCCGACGAGGGCGGAGGCGTCATGCTCATCACACACGACATCGAGCTCGCTCTGCGCGTTGCCGACCGCATGGCCGTGTTCCAGGACGGCACCGTGGTTGAGGAAACCTCCGTGGAGAGCTTCAACAGCCCCGACGCGCTGCGCCATCCCTTCTCGCGCCAGCTCTGGCACGCGCTTCCCGAGCACGGGTTCGCCTGGACCACCGAAGAAGAGGCCACCCCAGGCGCGGACATGCCCGCAGAAACCCCCGGCACCGAGCACGCCCAGGGAGGCACCCCATGCTAGAAGCACGCGGCATCACCTTCGCCTATCCGGGCAAGGCACTCATCTACCAGGGACTCGACTTCTCCATTGAGCCCGGCGAGCGCGTGGCGCTGCAAGCGCCATCCGGCTTTGGCAAAACCACGCTGTGCCGCATGCTCGCAGGCTACCTGCACCCCACCGCAGGACAGATCCTACTCGACGGCAATCCGCTCCCCAAGCGCGGCATCTGCCCCGTGCAGCTTGTGTGGCAGCATCCCGAAAAGGCCGTGGACCCACGCATGCGCATGGCCGCGATGCTAGCCGAGGCCGGAGTGGGCCACAAGCGCCTGCGCAGCCTCTCCGACGACGCGCTCTCGCAGACCCATCGCGAGCTGCTCAACCGGCTCGGCATCCGCGAGAAGTGGCTCACGCGCTTCCCCCATGAGCTGTCCGGCGGCGAGCTGCAGCGCTTCTGCATCGCGCGCGCCCTCGCCGCCCGCCCACGCTACCTCATCGCCGACGAGATTTCGACGATGCTCGACGCCCTCACGCAGGCTCAGATCTGGCACGTCCTTCTGGAGGAATCCGTCGCCCAAAACATGGGCGTCATCCTTGTCTCCCACTCCCCCAGCCTCACCGAACGAGTCGCCACACGGACGGTGAGGCTCGGATAGGCCGCACATGGGGCACGTCAACAGCTCGCGCGCCTTCGTGCCGATCGCAACGCCGGAGCAAGACACACACGGGGCATGCGCCGCTGCTTCACAACCCGTCAATTCCAAAGCGCCCGGGGCCTCACCCCTGGGCGCTTCTCGTTTTCATCCGTCATCCCCCAAAGAATGCCCCGCCAAAAAATCAAGCGTCCAGCCCGAGTTTTTGTTGCAATTGTCACATTTCTACACAGGTTACACACATCCAACCCGTTTTGGTGATGTTTGCAACGCAGTTCGCCGAGACTTTTGCCCGTTTAGGCGATACGCGCTCCTATCTATTTCCTTAACCTGAAGAAGACGCGGGCCGCTTTCAGGCCCTGATTCACCAGACGTAAGGAAGACAGGAGAGGAGCAAGCACATGGTTGACACCAAGCTGAGGACCCTGCTCGCAGTTCCGTTGGCGGGACTGATGCTCGCGGGAGGCATGTGCGCCACGAACGCATACGCCTATGACTATCAGGAGCTCACCGACATGGCCCTCGGCGGCGAGTCGGTTCCGTTCCCCGGCGACGAGTACCTCAACGAGCTCGGCAACTATTGGGACCAGATCGAGTCTGACTACGCCCCTAAGGTGACGGAGCTCGCCGACGGCACCAAGATCCAGCGCACCCCCAGCGAGTACGAGGTTGGCGCCTGGCAGAAGTTCTCTGACACCATCTCGTACAACACCTACTACCTTGACGGCGACAACCGTGGCTGCAACGCCTGCCACGCCGACCTCAAGGACGTCGTCTCGGGCATGGACTACCACCACCCCGTGGTGTGGAACTACGCCCTCGACAATAACCTCGGCGTCCAGCAGTGCCTGCTGTGCCACGGCGAGACCATGGGCTACGTCAAGGATGACCACCAGTTCGGTACGCTCATCCATGCCCTGCACTACGGCTCCCGCTACGGCAACACCTTCAGCACCGTGGGTGGCAACTGCTACTCCTGCCACAACGCCACCGATGACGGCGCTGGCATGACGCTGTGGGACCTGGTCAAGTATGACCTGTACTTCGGCATGAACCGCGTCGCTGCTGAGGACGTCCAGGGCGAGCTCGTCGTCGACCAGGACAACGTCCTTTCCGTCGACGAGATGTTCTCCCTCGACTGGATGCACACCTACTACGACAACCTCCGTGGTGCTGCAGGCAAGAACGGCGCTAATCTGCCCCTCGACCAGGAGCTCTTCGACACCTGGGAGATCACCATCGACGGTACGGTCAACAACCCCTACACCGAGAAGCTCACCACCCTCATCGAAGAGGCCGAGGCTGCTGGTGTCGTCGTGACCAAGCCCAGCAAGATCCACTGCGACTGGGACCCCATCGGCGGCGCCATGATCTCCAACGTCGAGATCACCGGTATCCCCGTGTCCTGGCTCATCGAGCGTGCCGGCGGCTATGTTGACGGCTCCACCGGCGTCCACGTTGTCCGCGCTGACGACAGCTCGCATCGCGCCTTCCCGCTCGAGAAGCTCGGCGAGAGCTACCTGGTCTACAAGATCGGCGGCGAGGACCTCACCTGGTCCACTGGCTTCCCCTGCATGAACTGGACCGAGGGCGTCGACGCTCAGATCTTCTCCAAGCAGATCAACGAGTACCAGGTCACCGACGCCGACCTCGACTTCTCGGCCAACATCCCCTGCGGCTGGATCGTCGGCGGCACCAGCATGAGCAACGGCGGCGATGCCTCCTCCGCTTCTGAGGATGTCCAGTTCACCAACAAGCCCAACACGGCCATCCTGCACCTGCCCGACGGCAAGATCATCAAGACCAACGAGGCCTACACGTTCGAGGGCGTCTGCGACGCTTACGACGAGGGCATCACGGCTATCGAGATCTCCCTCGACGGCGGCAAGACGTGGGTCAGCTACGACATCGAGGGCGGCTCCGACCCCAACAAGTGGACGTACTGGTACTTCACCTGGACGCCCGAGGTCGAGGGTGCTTACACCATCTCCGCTCGCGCCGTCACCGAGACTGGCCGTACGCAGTCCGAGTGGCAGACCATCATGTTCAACGCCAAAGACGTTGTCGACTAAGGAGGCAACACACACATGAAGACTTCGACCAAGACCGTTCTTACGGGCATCACCGGCGCCTCCATGGCTGCCTGCATCCCGCTGTCGGCCGCCATGGCCGCCCCTGTTGCTTCCAACGCCGGCGCTCCCACCCAGGACGCCAACCACGAGGCCACCGTTGAGGTTCCCGGCCAGGACTTCCAGGCTGTGCACAACGTCCAGGGCACCTTCGCCTTCAACCAGGACGAGATCACACCCAGCGACGACCTGTTCAACATCTTCGGCGCCACCGTCGAGAGCATGTGCGCTAAGCCGACCATCAACAGCACCGTCAACAACGGTGTTGCCAACTACTACGTCAACGTCGGCGGCGACATTAAGAAGGCCTTCACGGTGAACATCACCGACATGGAGGAAGACTCCGTGCGCGACGTTCTCGTCTGCTCCTGCGCCACGGGCGGCACCCTCGCCCAGGCTGAGGTCGTCGGCGTGCCCGTCGAGAAGCTCCTCAACCTCGCCGAGCTCGAGGAGGGCGTCAACACCTTCACCGCTTACGGCACTGACGGCTACGGCGTTCCCATGCCCCTGGACTACGTCCTCGAGAACAAGGCCATGCTCGTGTACCAGATGAACGGCGACAAAATCGCCGAGGGCACAACGCAGCTTTGGATGCCCAAGACGGTCGCCGCCTACTTCACCCGCGACGTCGTCAGCCTGCAGGTCACCCGCGAGGAGAACGTCCCCACCGTCAACAAGACCGGCCAGGACTACCGCGGCAAGGTCAACATCGTGAACACGAGCGACTCTGCCCTGTTCCACGTTGGCGACGACATCACCTTCAAGGGCCACGCTGACGACCTGGGCTCCCCCATCGCCGCCCTTGAGGTCTCCCTCGACGGTGGCGAGACCTGGACGGTCTGCTCCACCGAGGGCGCCTCGGCCGATCGCTGGGTCTCCTGGGAGTTCACGACTCAGATCGCCGATCCCGGCGAGTACGAGTTCACCGTCCGCGCCATCACGGCCGACGGCACCATCTCGCCCATCGCTGCCACCACGCAGTTCACGGTCGAGTAAGCACGTAAAGCTGAACACCGCATAGGCACCACTAGCCGCCGGGCTCCTCAACACAGGGGCTCGGCGGCTTTTTGGCCCTTCTCGGGGGATGGCCCATAAGGCCGCAAATGCAACACCTGTGGTATCATCATCTGCAAAAAAGGGGAGAACGCGGGAGCGTGCCATGAAGACACAGCAGCCCGGCCAAGGGGTCGAGGATACTGGCTGCACAATTAAAGAGAAGCAGGCAAAGGGGACGCCTGATACCAATGCACATACAGCTGTCAATCAGACTGCTGTGCGTGCGGCCCTGAACGCCGCGCGCCCCACGCCGTTTGAGCTCATCTGCGGCCTGGGCTTGGCGTGCAACTTTGTCTGGTGCACGCTCGAAGGCCATGCAGTGGGCTTTTTGACCTCGGCACACAGCTTCTATGCCACCGTCAACTGCCGCATTTTCTTCCAAATCGGCCTGTTCATCACGGCGCTCGTCATGTTTTTTGCCCCGCGCATGCTCAAGCGTCACGACCGCGTGCTTGCCTGGGTCATTCCCATTTTGTCGGCCGTGGCAACAGTCGCATACGCCCGCCCTGGAACCGCGGGGCCGCTGACGCCCGACCTGCCCTCCGTCATAGGCCTCACGGTTTCAGGCATAGGATACTGCTGGCTTGTCGCGCGGTTCTATCTTATGATTTCGCAGAGGCGCGGCTTCGCATCGTGCGTGATGGCCACCATTTTGTGCCTGATATTCAAAGAACTGGCCCTGTCGTTCCTATTCACGATTCCAAGCGTGGCCCAAATCATCATCGCCTCCATCATGCCCATCTGCATGTGTGCGCTGTGCGCCTTGGCAGCGCGCATGCCTGTTGCAGAAAAAACCACTAAATCCGATTGCCTCCCCCAGGGCAAGGCAACCAAGCACGATACGCTGCTCTATGCCTGCGTTCTTGCTCTTATTCTGTCCACGCTGCGCGGCTTCTCGAACCTGGGCATGTGGGGCTCTGAATTCCCCGGCGTGGTCGGCCCCGGCACGTCACTTTTTGCGGCAGTGCTTTACGCGGTTGCCCTCGTGGTGTTCGGCCTCTTTGCCGTGCTCGTTCCCTCAACCTGGCCCACGCCTGCCCGCTTCAGGCCTGCCACGCTCGTGCTTCTTGCCGGGCTCTTCCTCATCACGCTGCGCTCGTACCTGGGCGACGAGGCTGTTCCCTACGAGCTGCTGCAGGTCGAGGAGCTCTTGTCGCACCTCGCCTTCTGGTCTGCTGTTGCAGCACTTCTTCAGGGCGAGGCTGAGCCCACGCTGCGCACGACAGCCTTGCCGATTGCCGTCTACTCGGGGGCAAGCGCCCTGCTTGTCATGCTCATGAGCCGCACGGCCGCGCTCAGCTTCGTCTTCGTGATCATCGTGGCCTACCTGGTCTTTGCGGCCATCACAAGCCGCGGGATCAGGGGCGGCGGCACATGGCAGACCGAGGGGCTGGGAGGCACGGCCGCCGTCGCCGAGGCCGGGGCCAACGGTCAGCAGCCCACAGTGGCTACGGCAGATGAGGCTGCGCCCGAAGACGCCCTCAACACGGCCGTCAGCCTTACCTGCGACCGGCTCATCGACGAGTACCGCCTCTCCCCGCGTGAGGCGCAGATTCTCCCCATGGTCATCGAGGGACGTTCGCGTGCCTACATCAGCGAGCAGCTCAACCTGTCGGACAGCACGGTGAAGACGCACATCTCCCATATCTACGGCAAGTGCTCCGTCACCGGCCGCCAAGGCCTCGTCGAACTGGTGTTCCAGGCCCCGGAAGAAGGCTAGGAACGGCTTTGCCGGCGGGCATGCATGGCAACTGAACCTGTCCCTCTGTGTCATACGTGCACGTAGCTCGACACCCGAAAACTGGATGGTTCGGATAGTCTCGACTTCAAGGCAAGGATAGTTGCAAACGCCGCGCTACAAAAACTCGCAAATGTGCGTGAGACGTTGAACGCGCCAGCGAATGCCCTCGCAGATGAGGTCAATACGCTGGGGCGAAAGGGTACTTTTGCAAAGAACTTCGCATGCATACTCGTCCAAGTCCTGGATTTTGTCCGTGTCAACCCAATCCAAATCGGCAAGCTGCAACTGTTTCCCAGGATTGATCTCAAACTGCTTGGAACTGAACGTGAAGTCATGGGCGACCAAAAGATCCTCGCGGTCGCACCACAAGCTTGAGCCTGTGTCAAAAATCGGCGCAATGCGACATGCAAGAGTCTCAACATTTCGAACAATACCAAAGTTGCGCCAATGACGGTCAGTGTTTGCCATCACGTCATCGCAAACAATCCCATACGAAATAGCCCGTGGTACGTCATCAATCCCCAGCTCATAACAACATTCCAGGTAGTGCTGATAATCGCCGTGGTGAGGTCCTCGCGGCCTGAGCATGCGTACATAATGCGCAGGGACATACTCCTCCTCATCCGAAAGAAAGTTGGAGCAAAGTGACACCAAGGCGTCGGCTTCTTTCCCCAGGGCATAGGGGCAAAACTGGGTTTCAGGCATGATGCGCCTACAGAGTTCTGTTGCGATGACCTCATTGCACGGCTCTTGAGAAAAGGTTCCGCCTCCCTTGGCAAGCATCCTCCTTCCATCTGACGCCACAAACCAATGCTTGGGCAAAACGCCGTCAGATGTGTTGTCCGGATGCCTTTGAGGTTCAAGCCCTTCGCTTGCGATATTCAGTCTCTCGAAATCGTTCGTGAAAAAGTTGAACTTGTCCCACGTCGCATCCAACCCCTCGGGCCGCACCCAGTACTGGTCGGACAGCGAGAGTCCGAGGTTGCGATACACGAGCTCCTCGGGCAGCGCAACGCCCCATTGTGCAAGAATGTCAGCGAGACCCTTCCTCGCCTGGGGTATCCCTCGCCCGCTCCACCAAGAAGAAAGAGCGGCTGCGGAAATCTTGCCGCGCTCGTCGACCAAACCAAGCGGAGCACGGCTCTCATCCACAAGGGGGCCCACAGACGAAAATATGCCACGTCTCATGTCATATACTGCCGGCGCAATGATGTGATTGCGATTCATAAGCTCTAGCCGCACCTCGCCGGCGCCATTTCCTTTTCGAGGCCGCCCGCCACGCCTGTCCACATCACTTGCAAGGCGCTTCCCCAGGCTTCCCTCATCCACAAGCCAAATCCCGCTGACCTTCTCAGCCGTCAAGACGCCCGTCTCAATCAGCGCATAGACACGCCGCCTTGAAACTCCGAGCATCGTCGCGGCCTCACCAACGGTCTTCATCGAAGCACCACCCATCGAGAGTCGGAAACTGTTTTCTTTAACGAATAGTTTTATACCATATTGTCTCAAAAAAACTATTCGCTCAATGGAATGGTTTTTAGTGCCGTCGACCCAAAACCCTCAACGGGCCATGCAGAAAATTGGCGGATACCGGCCACTTCTTAGAACAGATCCGGAATGGGCGGAAACTCCTCGCCTTCTGACGCGACAAGTGCGCGCATCTCGGATTGCACCGCATGCTCGACGTTCGTGCCCACCGTACGCTCGGCAATCTGCTTCACAGCGTAGCGGCCGTTGCCCATGGCGACAGGATGGCCCACTGAAGTCAGCAGCTCGTAATCGTTCATCGAGTCGCCGAATGCCATGACCTGCTCAGCGCGAATGCCGCGGCGCTCAAGCACCTGCCGCAGGCCCGTGGCCTTGGAGACGCCCTTTTGCATGACGTCGATCCAGCTGCGGCCCGAGGGAGCGAATACAAAGACGTCGCCCAGTTCGCGCTCAAGCACGTACGCCATATCCATGACGTTGCCGGGCGTGTCGCAATACACCGACGCCTTGATGATGGCAGTCTCAGGCGAGGGAACCTCGTGCACCACGACGGCCTGGCGCAGATCCTTGTCAGCCTCAAGCTCAAAACAGCCGGGCTCATCGAGCAAATAGCTGTTCTTCTCGTCAAACAGCGCCATGTGCAGGCAGTCGAACATGTCGACGACCTTCTTGAGACGTCTGAGCGCCATATGCGAGAACACCTCGCGGTCGACAAGCTCGCCTGCGACCATGACCTGGGCGCCGTTGGAGGCCACGAAGTCGATGTACCCGTCCACGGGTTCGAGAAATTCCCGCAGGGTGTCGAGTCGGCGGCCCGAGGAAACGACGAAACGCACGCCCGCCTTGTCAAGCTGCCTGATGAGCCCGAACGTCTCAGGCGGCACCTGGGAGTTCTCATCGAGCAGCGTGCCGTCCATATCAGATGCTACCAGCCTGATCATACAATCTACCTTCCATTCTGGGCGGACCCCTTGTCCACCCCCGCCTGCGCCCCATCGCGCGGGCGATTCTGCATACCGATTACTTCAAGGGAAGGATACCCGCCGCACAGCGGGCGCAGCCGCCCCGCACACAAGCTGTACGCAGGCTTGACCGAACCTTTACGCAACAAACACCAAAGGCCCGCCCTCCAGGTGCGGAGAGCGGGCCTTGGGGACATCACGCCGCGAAACTCCTGCTCAAGCAGTCGCCTCATGCGCGGCGCGCGAGGGACGATTGATCGCCGTAAGGCTTATGCCACGTCGGCCACGAGGCTGTCAGCGGCGAGCTTGCCGAAGACGACCGTGTCGACGACGGCGTTGCCGCCCAGGCGGTTGCCGCCGTGGATGCCGCCCGTGACCTCGCCGGCAGCGTACAGACCGTCGATCTTGCCGCCGTCAGCAGCCATGACATGGCCGGCGGTGTCGATGGTCAGGCCGCCCATAGTGTGGTGGATGCAGACCTGGCGAGGGGTGGCAACCCAGGGGCCGTTCTCGAGCTTGCAGGAGAAGAGCGTGCGGCCGAACTCGTCGGAGCCGGTCTCGACGGCCTCGTTGAAGGCGTCGACGGTTGCCTGGAGCGTGGCGGGATCCATGTCGAGCTTGGCGGCCAGGCCATCAAGCGTCTCGTCCCACACGATGTAGCCGTTGTCGCTCAGGTAGTCGAAGGTGAAGCCGTCGGCGGAGCGCCATGCGGGGTCGTGGATGTCGGCGTACAGCGAGCCGTCGCCGGACTCGAGCAGGTAGAAGTACTGCTCAGGCTGGTCGAGAACGCCCAGGCAGATCTTGTCGCGGCGGCCGTCCTCCTGGACGAAGCGCTCGCCGTTCTTGTTGATGAAGATGAGCTGGTCGGTGCCGTTGGCGTTGCGCGGCGGGTACTTCGTGATCTGACCGTTGACAACGTTGCCCAGGTAGAGCAGCTGGATCTGGTCCATGTCGGTCAGCGAGCAGCCGGCAGCGCAGGCCATGGTGATGCCGTCACCCTGCGAGCAGGAGAAGCGGTTGGTCGTGGAGGTGTTGGACAGGTCGGGCCACTTGCCGGTGTCGTTGTTGTCCTGGACCATCTTGGCGTTGGCCGCGAAGCCACCGGTGGAGATGACAGCGCCGTCGGTGCAAGAAACGGTGAAGGGAGCGCCGGTATGGTTGTCAGTAGCGACGACGCCCACGACGCGGCCATCCTCAAGCACCAGGTCGGTAGCGGTGGCCTCGTTGCACAGGGTGATCTTGTCGGCGAGGTCCACGAGGGCGGTGGCGTAGGTGGAGATCATGCCCGTGCCCATGGCCATCTTGGAGGTGTGGGTGCGCTGCCACAGGGAGCCGGCGCCCTGGCTGATCTCACCGTAGAACTCCATGCCGAGGTCCTCGAGCCACTCGAGGCCCTCGAAAGCGTTGTAGGTCAGGACCTTGACGAGCTCGGGGTCAGCGACCATGTCGCCGTTGATCCAGGTCTGAAGTGCGTACCACTCCTTGGTGTCGAACAGATCGGTGCGGCCGGCGGCCTTGTACTCGTCCCACTGCTCGCGAACGGGAGCCTGCATGGCCTCAAGGGCCTTCTGGGTGTCAGGGTCGTCGCTGGTGGCCTCGAGAGCCTTCTCGATGGTCGACTTGACGGCGTCGCTCATCTCGACGTTGGCCTGCATGTCGGGGTCGGGGCAGTTGTAGATGGCGCCGCAGACCAGGGTGTCGCCGCCGCACTCGCCGTTCTTCTCAAGAATGATGACCTTCTTGCCCTGCTGGGCAGCTGCGATGGCGGCCACGAGGCCAGCACCGCCGCCACCGACAACGACGACGTCAGCCTCGGCGTCGGTATATGCGGGGTAGTCGATGGGGGTACGGAAGTCGGCAGGATCGCCGCCAGCCTGCTTGATGCAGTCCTCGACGAGGGAAATCAGCACAGCGGAGGTGATGGTGGCGCCGGTGACCATATCGACGGCCGTAGAGTTGTTGGCGACAATCTCCTCGGGCAGACGGTCAACGGGAGCCTTGCCGATGCTGTCGGCGACGGCGCCGGTCTTGTCGAGCAGCTGGCCGCCGATGCCGGGGGTCTCAGAGTTGGGGGCGACAACGACGTCGGCAATCTTGCCGTCGGCGATGGTCACGGTGACCTCGAGAAGGTCGTTCATAGCCTGAGCGGAAGCGGTGTAGGTGCCGTCGGCAACCGCGGAACCCTCGGCGAAAGCCACGCCGTTGGTGCGGGAGGCGACGATCGGGGCGGCCAGAACAGCGGCAAGCATGCCACCGACAACCTGACGCCTGGAGATGGAAGTGCCGAGAGCGGTCATGGAGCGATTCATAACGATGTCCCCTTCTACTAGTCGTGCACATCGAATATAAGCGGGCATTGCAGCGGCTTAATACAACTGCGGACGCTCGTGCGCTGAGGCTTCCCCACCTCCGCGCCACGCCGTCCGCATCCGCCGTTCACAATGCGACGCTACTTCGATAATGGTTCGCCCCGCTGGTCGACGCATCTCGCTAATGGATTATTCGGCATCAAACCGACCCGCACGCCGTGATAAACTCTTGGTGTATAGACATTGTTTACGCAGCTTGTAGACTTGTTTTGCTTCTGCTTTGGCTTTCCGAGTCCTTGCAGAAATAATCTGGCGAGTCATGGGAGGCGTTCGTGCAGTTAAAGATATGGGCGAAGGACACCAACCCCCGACTTGCCATGGGAGCAAGCCTGTACTGGGCATCGTACGCGTTTCGCATCATGAACCCCGATCCTATCTACCAAGAGATCGTCGGCTCCAACTCTCCCCTTATCGCGGACCTTTTCATGACGCTCTGGGTCTTCGTGACCTTCCTTGTTTGCAAGCGCTGGGGCGTACGCAAGCCCCGCGTGCCCATTGCCACCGTCATGATCGCCGCCGCAACCCTTGTTCTCATTGCCGAAGTGACGCAGATTGCCCTCCCGCTTTGGGCGGCGCTTATTATCGAGGCGCTCGACCTCTTCACGCTCGGCGCGTCAATGATCATGTGGGGCCTTGCCTTTGCCTCGCTTGAAAAATACCTGGCGGCGCGCAACGTCGTCGTCTCCGTCCTCATCGCCGCGGCGCTCATTCTCGTGGGCAAGGCCCTGTCGGCGTTCGTGCCCATAGCCTGGATGATGTGCTTGGCCTCGATAGGAAGCTCGGCCGTTCTTTTAGGCGGTAACCTCGGCCTTCAGACGTACAAGCGCGCCTCCAGGCCCCGGCCCACCGCGAAAAGCCTCGTGCTTCTCGCCGCCCAACGCCTTGCCTACGGCGCCACACTGGGTTTCTTCCCCACCGCCACGGCGGCGCTTGCCAAGGGAGGCCCCGACCCGGCGCTCCTCGCATTCGCGCTTGCCGGCATCGCCCTTGCGGCCATAGCGGCGCTTCGCAGCGACGATCCCCCATGCACCTTGCTGCCCGTGCTCTCCCTTGGCGCATGCGGAATTCTGATCCTGCCCTTTTTGAACGGTGGGCTCGCATGCATGTTCCCCCTGATGCTCTGCGCCATCTGGCTTGCCTGGCAAACGCTCTCTGCGGTACAGCTGTCAGAGCTCAAAGAGCTGTACGGCCTGTCAGAGCTCGACATCACGCTCATCGATAAGATCGCCATCGCCGTGTCGGTGCTGGTAGGCACCGTAACCTGCCGCACCATCGAAGGCATCGCGGGCATGCCGGCATTGCCCTGGAACGCCATCGAGACATTTCTTCCCATGGCCTACTTCGGCCTTTCCTTCATGGCGAGCTTCGCGCTGGCCCAGCTTCTGAGCGTGCACCAGGAGGACAGCTTCAAGGGGCGCGTGGCCCAGGCGGCCGGCGAGTTCGAGGATCGCGTCTTCGCCTCCATCGCCGCTGAGTTCGGCCTATCGGCCCGCGAGCATGAGATTTTCGCCATGCTCGCCCAGGGCCACACGGGGCCTTTCATCGCCGAGGCCACAGGCATCACCCTTGGAACCACCAAGGCGCATGCGTCGCACATCTATCAAAAGCTCGGCGTGCACAGCAAGGACGAGATGCTTGAGCTGGTAGAAGACCGCGCGGCAAAAGGGCAGTAGGAAAAACTTCCACCGCCCCGGGCCAACGAACACAAAAATGGGGGCCTTCCCGTCGCGCGACCGAAAGGCCCCCATCGTCATACACGCGAGATTGCGCCTTTAGGGCCTCAGACCCATACCGCCCTCAAGCGTGATGGTCTCACCGCTCATGAACTTGAAGTCGGGGCTCGCCAGCTGCACGCAGGCACGGCCGATCTCAAGCTCGGGGTCGGCATAGTGGCCCATGGGAGGCATGTGGACGTTCTTCTCGTAAGCCTCGGGGTAAGCGTCCTTGAACTTCTCGAGCTGGGCCGTCCAGGCCAGGGGGCACACGACGTTGACATTGATGCCGTCCTTGCCCCACTCGTTGGCCGCAACGCGCGAAAGGCCGCGGATGCCCTCCTTGGCGGCGGCGTAAGAGCACTGGCCCACGTTGCCGAAGAGGCCCGCGCCACTTGCAAAGTTGATGACCGTACCCTTGGTCTCCTTGAGATAGGGATAGCAGGCCTTCATGTAATAGAAAGCGGCATAGAGGCCCGAGAACATGGCCAAGTTGAACTGGTCGGTCGTGTGCTCGGCCAGCGGCACGCCCGAAGCGGAGGCCTGGGCGTTGTTGATGAGGACGTCGATGCGGCCGAACTCGGCGACGGCCTTGTCGATGACGCCCTGCACCACGGCCTCGTTGTCAGCACCGGCGTTGACGTCGGCAGCCACGACGAGCACGCGAATGCCGTACTTCTCCTCGAGCTCTGCCTTGGCGGCGTCGAGCTTGGCCTGGTTGCGGCCGGTGATGACGAGGTTCGCACCCTCCTTGGCATAGGCGGTGGCGATACCGTAGCCGATGGAACCGCAGCTCACGCCATCGGCGAGAACGGCTCGGCCGGCACCTGTGATAATGGCGGTCTTACCAGCAAGAAAACCCATGGGAGCACTCCTTACCGCGTGCCTTGGCACGCTGCGTGGGGGATGGTGGCTAACGTTTTAGTAAGCGTGGCCAGTCCGTCTAGCCGAGCCGGCCTTACGCCCGCCGCTCATTGTGCGCCGCGCGTACGCCACGGTGCCTCAAACGTCGGCCAGCGCACGCCTGAGGGCGGCGGAGATGCCCGTTGCACAAAACCAGCAGACGCAATGGCGCATGCACGCCGGCAAACGGCAGGCCAACGTTTGATTGAACCACCTGCACCCCACGCATCATCAGACCATCGCCCTTGGTTGCGGCGCGCCTAAAGCCGAAGCAGCCAGGGCGGCATCAAACTCGACCCTGCCTGCATCCACCCGCCACCCACCGCGCATAAAAATAGCCCGCCCTCCGATGCCGGAAGGCGGGCCAGGGGATCATCGCGCTACGGGATTCCTACCTTTGGCATTCCTCCCGCACGCTGTACCAAAGCTTGAGACCTAGGCGAAGTCAGCGACCAGGCTGTCAGCGGCGAGCTTGCCAAAGACGACCGTGTCGACGACGGCGTTGCCGCCCAGACGGTTGGCACCGTGGATGCCGCCCGTAACCTCACCGGCAGCGTACAGGCCCTCGATCTTCTCGCCGCCCTCTGCTGCCATGACATGGCCGTCGGGGTCGATAGTCAGGCCGCCCATGGTGTGGTGCACGCAGGCCTGGCGAGGAGTGGCGACCCAGGGGCCGTTCTCGAGCTTGCAGGAGAAGAGCGTGCGGCCGAACTCGTCGGAGCCAGACTCAACGGAGGCGTTGAAGGCGTCGACGGTGGCCTGGAGCGTGGCGGGATCCATCTCGAGCTTGCCAGCGAGGCCCTCGAGGGTGTCGTCCCACACGATGTAGCCGTTGTCGTTCAGGTAGTCGAAAGTGAAGCCGTCAGCGGAGCGCCACTCGGGGTCGTGGATGTCCTTGTAGCCTTCGCCGTCACCGGACTCGAGCATGTAGAAGATCTGGTCGGGCTGGTCGAGAACGCCCAGGCAAATCTTGTCGCGGCGGCCGTCCTCCTGGACGAAGCGCTCACCGTTCTTGTTGATGAAGATGATCTGGTCGGTGCCGTTAACGTCGCGCGGCGGGTACTTGGTGAGCTGGCCGTTCTGGATGTTGCCCAGGTAGAGCAGCTGAATCTGGTCCATGTCGGTCAGCGAGCAGCCGGCAGCGGAGGCCATGGTGATGCCGTCGCCCTGCGAGCAGGAGAAGCGGTTGGTCGTGGCAACGCTGGAGAGGTCAGGCCACTTGCCGGTGTCGTTGTTGTCCTGGACCATCTTGGAGTTGGCAGCGAAGCCACCGGTGGAGATGACGGCGCCGTCAGCGCAGGAGATGGTGAAGGAGCTGCCGTTGTGGTTGTCGGTAGCGACGACGCCAACAACCTTGCCGTCCTCGAGCACCAGGTCGGTAGCGGTGGCCTCGTTGTACAGCGTAATCTGATCAGCATAATCCACGAGGGCGGTGGCGTAGGTGGAAATCATGCCCGTGCCCATGGCCATCTTGGAGGTGTGGGTGCGCTGCCACAGGGAGCCGGCGCCCTGACCAATCTCGTCATAGAACTCCATGCCGAGGTCCTCGAGCCACTCAAGGCCATCATAGGCGTTGTAGGTCAGGACCTTGACGAGCTCGGGGTCGGCAACCATGTCGCCGTTGATCCAGGTCTGGAGTGCGTACCACTCCTTGGTGTCGAACAGGTCGGTGCGGCCGGAGCTCTTGTACTCTTCCCACTGCTCCTTGACGGGGGCCTGCATCTCCTCGAGGGCCTTCTGGGTGTCGGGGTCGTCGCTGGTGGCCTCGAGAGCCTTCTCGATGGTCGTCTTGACGGCGTCGGTCATCTCGACCTTGGACTGCATGTCCTCGTCGGGGCAGTTGTAGATGGCACCGCAGACCAGGGTGTCGCCGCCGCACTCGCCGTTCTTCTCGATGATGGCGACCTTCTTGCCCTGCTGGGCAGCAGCGATGGCGGCCACGAGGCCAGCGCCGCCGCCGCCGACGACGATCATGTCAGCGTCGCCGTCGCCGTAGGCGGGGTACTCAACGGCATCCTGGAAGTTGGCAGGATCGCCGCCGGCCTGCTTGATGCAGTCCTCAACCAGGGAGAGAAGCACGGCGGAGGTGATGGTGGCGCCGGTGACCATATCGACGGCCAGGGAGTTGTTGGCGACGATCAGCTCAGGGAGCAGGTCGACAGGAGCCTTTCCGATGCTGTCGGCGACGGCGCCGGTCTTGTCGAGCAGCTGGCCGCCGATGCCGGGGGTCTCGGAGTTAGGGGAGACGGTAACGTCAGCGATCTTGCCGTCAGTAATGGTCACGCTGACCTCGAGGAGGTCGTTCATGGCCTGAGCGGAAGCGGTGTAGGTGCCGTCCTTGATCTCGGAAGCCTCAGCGAACGCAACGCCGCGAGTGCGGGAAGCGACGATGGGGGCTGCCACAGCAGCGGCCATCATGCCACCGACGAGCTGACGCCTGGAAATGGAGGTGCCAAGAGCAGTCATGGTGCGATTCATAACGATGTCCCCTTCTACTATGTAGTGCGCATCGAATACCGGCGCGCTTTGCAGCTTTTTGCGTCTGCAGATAACCGTACGTTGAGGCTTCCCCACCTGCGTTGCGTGTCATCTGCGTTCGCTCGCTGCGCCGCGTCGCTGAATCCCATAATGGTCCCGAGGCACCCGCCAACGCAATTCGCAAAATCGGTTAGTCGAGCAATTAACCCGCAGAGTTATGTGGTAATCTTCTAGGTTATAGACAGCGTTTACGCAGTTTGTAGCCTTGCTTGACAAATCAAGCTTCCTTTTGGGCTTATTTGAAAAAACTTGGCTAATCATGGGAGGCGTTTGTGTCATCAAAGATTTGGGCCAAAGATACTAACCCCTGGCTTGCCCTTGGAGCCGGCTTATATTGGGCGTCGTATGCCTATCGCATCATGAACCCCGATCCCATCTACTCCACGCCAGTCGGGGCCAACTCCCCCATCATCGAAGACGTCTTCATGACGCTTTGGGTCTTCGTCACCTTCCTCATCTGCAAGCGCTGGGGCGTCCGAAAGCCACGCGCACCCATATCTGCTGTCATGATTTTCGCGGCCATGCTTGTGCTCATCGTAGAGGCGACGAGCGTTTCGCTCCCTTTTTGGGCGGCGCTCCTGCTTGAGGCGCTCGACCTCTTCACGCTCGGCGCATCGATGATCTTATGGGGGTTGGCGTTCGCCTCGCTCGAGAAGCATCTCGCAGCCCGCAACGTCGTGGTCGCCGTCCTTATCGCCTCCGCACTGATTCTTATTGGAAAAGCCCTTTCGCCTTTCATCCCCATGGCTTGGATGATGTGCTTGAGCTCGGCGGGCGGCTCAGCAGTCATGCTGTGGGGCGGCATTGGCCTCCAGACACATCGTCGCAAGGCAAAGAACCGCTCGGCTAAAAGCTTCATCGCGCTTGCCGCTCAGCGCCTTGCATACGGTTTCTCGCTGGGCTTCTTCCCCACGGCGACAGCCGCACTCGCCACCGGTAACCCCGATATCGCCCTGCTTACGTTCTCGCTTGTCGTCGTCGCTGCGGCGGCCGTCGCCGTGCTGCGCAGCGACGATCCGCCCTGTACCCTGTTGCCTGCGCTTATCCTCGTGGCGTGTTGGATTCTGAGCCTGCCTTTCCTGAAAGGCGGCCTTACCAGCATGTTCCCGTCCCTGTTCTGCGCCATCTGGCTCTCTTGGCAAACCTTGTCTTCAGTACAGCTTTCAGAGCTCAAGGAGCAGTACGGTTTTTCGGAGCTCGATATCACGTTCATCGACAAGATGGCAATCGCGGTCACCATTCTGACGGGCACCTTCACCTGCCGCATCATCGAGATTGTCACCGAGATGCCCACGCTGTCGGTCGGTCTCGTTGAAATCCTACTGCCCATAGCGTTCTGTGGACTAGCCATCATGGCGAGCTTCTCACTGGCCCGCCTTCTGAGCGTGCGCCAGGAGGACAACTTCAAGGGCCGCGTGGCTCAGGCAGCCGGCGAGTTCGAGGGGCGCGTCTTCGCCTCCATCGCCACCGAGTTCGGATTGTCACTCCGCGAGCATCAGGTCTTCGCCATGCTCGCCCAGGGCCATACGAGCGCCTTTATCGCCGAAACAGCCGGCATCAACCCCGGCACCACCAAGGCCCACATCGCTCATATCTACCAAAAGCTCGACGTGCACAGCAAAGACGAGATGCTCGAGCTGGTGGAGAACCGCATCGCCAGCGGGCAGATGGACATGGAAGAAGATCTGTAAGTCGCCTGCCCGTGTCCGCGCTAAGACTGCAAATACAGAGCCGCACGCACCTCGCCTACCGGGGCGCGTGCGGCTCTGTGTGTTTACCGCCATGTTCGCATGGGCGCAGCCCGCGCCTCGCACGCCTGTACCTCGCCCAGAACACCTGGGGCACCGAGAGGCAAACAGACCGCAGGGCAGGCCCGCTTAGAGAGCCTACCAGCCGAGAATTATTCCCGCAGCCAGCAGAATGCCAAGAAAGCCAGCGTTTGCCCCCACAAGCATCCCCATGAACTTCCTGGTAGAGAGCGGGCCCGATTCTCCTTGTGTCGCCCGGAACCCTCGCGTCACCACGCCATACTGGGCGATGACGATAAGCGTGGCCAGTGACGCGATGGGCGTGCCCGCCCCGCCTACATTGACGCCGGCAAGAAGACCCGTCCAATCACCCGTGAAGCCCGAAAACACAATGGCGGCAGGAACATTGCTAATAACCTGGGAGAGCAGCGCTGCTGGGACGAACGCACCAGCTCCAAACCATGCCGTAAATGTCTGCCTCACCTCAGGCACGCGAGCAAGGTTGCCCGAGAACACAAAGAATGCCGCAAAGGTGACGATGAGTCCCCAGTCGATGCGCAAGGGCAGGCGGGCGTCCCCTGCCAACGTGAGAGCAACCGCGCACGCCAGACAAGCCCAGCTCGGCAGCACGCCGACAACCGCAGCCACGCAGCATGCAAGCGCACCGGCCGAAAGCGTCGCTTGACGCCCATTTGCAACAGGTGCCGGAACTTCCACTTGTACGCTTCCCCTGCCCACAAAGGGACACGCAAGCCCAACGAGCACCGTGGCCAGAGCAAAGGGTGGCAACATCGTACGTACGAAGTCGGCAAATCCAATGTCAAAAAATCCGGCGAGATAAATGTTCTGAGGATTGCCAAACGGCAGCAGCATGCCACAGAGGTTTGCCGCCAGGCCTTGGAGCGCAAACACAGGTGCCACAAGGTCAAGCCTGCCGCACGTCGCCAAGCAAGCCGCCGCAAGAGGCAAAAGCGCAAGCAAGGCCATGTCGTTTGTCACGAACATCGAGGCAAGAGCGGTCATACCCACCAATGCAAACACAAGGAGGCGCATACCCGAGCATGCCACCACAACGTGCGCTGCCAGTACTTGGATAATCCCCGAGGCGTTGAGTCCTCCCACCGCAAGCAGCATGCTCGCGAGCTTGGCAAGGGTGCCCCAATCGACATACCCCGCATATCCGGCATCAGGTGGCACAAACGCGCACGTCAAAAGCGCCGCCACAACCGCGACGGACGGCATGGTGTGGCGACGCAAAAACGAGGTAAGATGCACCACTGAACTACTCGCTCGTCAAGAGGTCGATAAGCTCCTGCTTGGAGTGCACGTCAAGCTTGGCATATGCCTCCTGGACATAGCCGCGCACGGTGTTCGTAGCAAGCCCGAGCTCGTTGCCGATGAAGGGAGCACTGCGGCCCTGGGCAAGAAGCAACACGACCTCGTGCTCACGCGGTGTCAGATGGTATTTGGTAGCCAAGTCAGCCGCGCGCGCTTCAAGAGGGGTAGGCGCAGGCGAGGCTTGAGACACCTGGTTCACCGGCTCCGGCACAGTACGCACCTCGACGCCGCCCTCCCCCGCTTCGCCATCCGCAGCCGCAGCCTGAGGACGGTTGAACGCAACGTCTTCCGAGGTCAGGGATACCGACACGCCAGCAACACGCCTTCCCTGCTTGCGCGTAAGCAGGACCAGCGTCATCGACAGCAGGTAGATACCGGCCACCACGAGCACCATCGCACGCACGGTGCCATCGAGGTCGTCTTGAGCATTCAGCACCATGCCGGCGATAAGGCTCACCAAAAGGGCGGCCCGTGCGATAAACATCGAGCTTGCCACAACGGCAACCGGAGGCGCCTGGCGCACGCCCGCGGTCTCAATCATCAAGAACATGATTGAGACGTTGACGATCGTGCTCAGAAACGCAAGAGATGCCTGGAAGAACACATCGAAATTTGCATCAGTGAATGGCAGGGCAACCAGCAGCAGGGCAATAAAGGGGAATGCAAAACGGAACGTCTTGGTGAGGTCAAACGTCCTGTTTGCTACGAACGCGAGCACCGCAAGGAAGACTATGGCGCAAAGAGATGCCAGGTTGGTAGGCGAGATGCCAACTGCCTCCAATGTGGCGAACAGGCTCGGCCCACTTGCGGCCCCCGCAGCGCTGTACTGGCCCGACTCCACAAACGACGCAACGAAGCCCGCGAGCATCGTAAGCGAGGCAAAGATGACGATGGGACCCCAAAGTTCCGCGAGCAAATC
The DNA here is from genome assembly GCA_902464015.1 of uncultured Coriobacteriales bacterium. Lineage (GTDB taxonomy): Bacteria > Actinomycetota > Coriobacteriia > Coriobacteriales > UMGS124 > UMGS124. Next base: position 91,213 of record CABQHM010000002.1, read on the forward strand.
GGTCGTGCGCCGCAACGACTCGCGACCCGGGCGCGCAGGCTCCACCCCTTCGAGACACACCATGGGCGCTGTTACGGGGTCCTTCATGCGGCAGATGAAGCAGAACAAGACAATGCTCGCAATGCCCAAACAAGCCAGCAAGACATCTTGAGTCACCTCAGGCAGCACAGACAAGCCCAGGGAGACGAGCGAGCTTACAAGCATGCTGGCTATAAGCGTGGTAAGGCATCGACGTGGGCCCATTCCCACAAACGGCACGAGCCAAGCGGCATTAACCACAATGGAGGTCAGACCCCATGCCGAGGCAAGCACAATCATTCCTACCTCGTTGAGCGCACCGTCGAAAACACCGGCACTCGAAAGGATGTCCATGCCAAGAAGCACCACAGCAGAAACGACACCCGCCAGATGCAAGCGGGAGCTAGGCTTCATGCAGCTCCAGGCCACCAATACCGCCGAAGTCAGCAGGATTGAAAATGAGGATGCAAATGAGAATTCAAAGTTAACGGCATTCACACTTGTCATGTCACGCATGGTAGACATGGCAGACGAATATGTGGCATTCAACAGCACGCGAAAGAAGCCGTAGCCCAAAAACAAGGCAAAGCAGTAAACATCAACACGACGTTCGACACGTGCTACGGTCTTGGCAACCATACGACCCCCAACGACGACGGCAACAAAGACATGCACCGGAAAACCTGGCATGAACTATCAAGGGCGCCGCAGCCCGGTCGGAAACGACCTTGCCCTGGCACCCCCTCGCATGCCGACAGTCCCCAGTGGCCGCAGCGCGGCTCTGTCGACAGTTTGTAAGTATACCCCAGTCAATCCTGCGTTGTAGCCGCCATCCGAAGCAATTTAGCCCGATTTGGCGATGCCTCCCCCAACACTCAAAGCACGCAAACAACGCACCCCTAACCCCTACTCTTTGCAGGGAATACCCCCATCAAAAAAAACCTCCCCCACCGGGGCATTGCCCATCAGCGGGGGAGGTTCTTGGGAGGGTGGACTCACGCGCGAGCCCACTTAAAACTCAAATGAAGCGCAAGGAGAGCTTAGAGCTTCTGGAAAACCTCGGCGAGCATGCCGTCGGGGCCGTCGATCATCACAGAACGTACATGACCGAAGACAGCGATGACCGTCTCGACCGGGTCGCCGTGCACGTTGAAACCAGCGTCGGCAGCCTTCTTGGCAACTGCCTCAACGTCATCGACGATGTAGGACATGGCGAAGATGCCGGCGTTCTCAGGCTTGGCAACCTCGGACATCGGGTTACCCTCGATGGAGAAGCTCAGGGCCTCAACAACGGGGGTGTTGGAGCCGGAGTAGTACACCATACGAGAGTGCGTGCCCTCAGGCAGGCCCAGAATCGGGTCAACCAGACCGTCGGTCAGCTCCTCATCGTAGACCTTGGGCATGCCGATGACCTCGGTCCAGAACTTGTCGGCGACGTCCATGTCGCTGACAACGAGGGCGATGTCGGTCATGTTCTTGAACAGGCCGTCAAACTCGGGGCGAGGCTCGGAAACAGACTCAATCATGGTCGTGGGGATACCGTCCACGCCGCAGAGCACTGCCTCGGAGACCGTGGAGTCACTCCAGTCGGTGGAGTACTCGTAGGGCTCGCAGTAGTAGGAATAGCCCAGCTTGGTGAGGTGCTTGTGGACAGCCTTGTTGTTGTCGCAACGCATGGCAACGTCGAAGTAACCGGGGTCGTAGCCATTGCGATCGGCGGTACGGATGCAAGCACCCGTGCGGGCGTCAAACTCGATGAACTGAATCACCGTGGACTGGTACTCGTTCTTGACCATTGCATAACGCGCGCCGCCCTCGAGGCCGTACAGGGCCTTGACTTCCTCAGGCAGGAGGATACCGGTGCCCACCAGCGTGTACTCGAACATGCCAGTGAAGAAGTTGATGCTCTTGTCCAGGTCGTTGCAGGAGATGCAAATACGCATGACACCGGAATCGGGCTTGGGCTCTTCAGCGGCCTGCTCGGCGCGAGCAGGCGTGGTGGTGATGCTAGCGGCAGCAGCTGCAGTGGCGGCCACGGCGGCACCGGTAACGAACGAACGACGAGAAATATGCTCAGCCATGATGGCTCCCTAGAAAAAGGCCGGGCATTTCGAGTGAAACGCCCGGCCAGTTGATTTAGGCGTCGTACCTATGCGGATCTATACAGTTCCGCTTCCCACTCAAATGCGGGTTCTCGTCCGCAAGGCGCCGGGAGGCGACGTGCGCGGTGCGGGCCTTTGGCCTACTGGAGTACTCTAGCCTCCCGGGAACGCAGCGGACGAGGTTCCGCTACAAACTTTCTTACTTCGCGGTGTCAGCGAAGAGGTCCTGCATACCCTGGTTCAGCTTGTTGACGGTCAGTGTAGCGCCGGCGACAGAGTCAACCTTGACGGTCTGGCCGTCGATGACAGCGTCGACGTACTCCTGGAGCTGATCGTCGTTCATGAACATGTTGTCGCGACCCTGGACAACCTGGAAGTCGGTGATGGCGCCGCCCGCAACGGTGACCTGGATGGTGAACTTGCCCTCGTTGCCGTTGATGACCTGCTCGTAGGTGCCGTCAGCCTTCTTCGTGATGTCGATGAGGGCAGCGAGATCCTGCTGGGGGAGTTCCTCGGCGACGGTGGAACGGCCACCGAAGGCGGTGTCGGCAGCAGCGCGGCCCGAAGCGATGCACTCAGCGAGGAACATGCCGTTCTGGTACAGGTTGGCGACGTAGGAGCCGAGCTCGCCAGCCTCGTACAGACCCTCGATGGGCGTGCCGTCCCACTTCAGAACACGGGACTGGGTGTCGCGCTTGGCGCCACCGGTCGTGGCAACGAGCGTGGGGGTGATGCCCACGGCGTAGAACGGAGGCGTGTCGATGGGGGCCATGGTCTCGGGGTCGCGGCCAAACTCGTCGGAACCAGCCTCAATGCCAGCGTTGTAGGCGTCGATGGTGGCCTGGAGGGTGTCGGCGTCGCGGCCGATGAGCTCGGCGAGCTCAGCGATGGAGTCGGCCTTGGTGATCCAGCCCTTCTCAATCTCAACGGAGTTGTCGTCAGACCAGGTGTAGCCGAGCGTGGTGATGGGCCAAGAAAGCCACTTGGTGACGATGGCGCCGGCCTGGCAGGTCTTGTCGTCGAAAATCAGGCTGACGGGCAGGGCGCGGTCGTGGGGCACGTCCACGTAGTGGCCGTACTGCTTGTACTTCATGTGCTGACGGTGGTAAGCAGCGGACTCGTTGTAGAAGCGCTTGTCCTCGGCGTCAACCTCAATCCAGGAGCCAGCAGGCATGGTGAAGGCGCGCATGAAGGTGCTCTCATAATCCGGCACCTTGATGCCGAGCCACAGGCCGCCGGACTGGGTCTGGTTGCGCATGTGCCAAATCTCAGCGCCGAGGCCCATGAGCATCTGGATGGCGTCGCCGGTGTTGCCAGGGGTGCCGCCGGTGTAGACCATGTCCATACCGTGGAAGTCGCGCTGCATCTGGAGGTTGTTCTCATAGCCGCCGCAGGCAAGCACAACGCCCTTGGAAGCGCCGATGCGCTCCTCGGTGCCCTTGTTGTTCACAACGCCGCCGACAATCTTACCCTCAGCGTCGACGATGAGCTGGGTCAGCGGGCACTCCCACTCGACCGTGATGTTCTCGCGGGACTCAACGGCACGAGAGAAGCCGCGCCACACGCCGCCGTACTCGAAGGGAGCACCAGCGGAAGCGTCACGGACGTGGCCGGAGCAGCCCACGAAGCTGGAGCCGTCGAGGTCCGGGAACTCGGTGACGAGCTTGCCCCAGGTGATGGGGCCACCGGAGACGTAGCCGAGCTCATAACCCACGGGCGAAACGGTGCCCTGAATCCACTCGGGCTGATCAGCGAACTCCTTGCACATCCAGTCGAGGTAATCCTCGGGGATGGGGTTGGGCTTGAAGCAAGAAGCGACGTAGGTCTTGAAGGTGTCGAGATCATCGACCGAAGGAACGATGACGGTCTGGCCGGAAGCGATGGAGTTACCGCCAGCCTGGCCCTCGTCGAGCTTCTCAATGATAAGAACGTTGGCATCGGGATCGATGTCATTGGCCTCGAGGGCAGCAGCCTCGCCAGCAAGACCATAACCCACGACGAGGAGGTCTACCTCGCGGTCGAACTGAGCGTCCTCGCCCTCGGCCAGAGCCAGAGGAGCGATGGCGGCGAAGCTCGTCGCGGCGGCGCCAGCAGCGGCGCCCTTAAGCAGATCCCTACGCGTGCATGCCTTGGACATACCTTTCCTCCTTTTTCTTGGCAGGCAGCTTGCCTGCCTGGAAGCTCGCGCACCTTTGCGCGGTCTTCCATAGACCACTAGGTTGCCCCCGCACATCTTCGCTTCCCCCTTGGGCTGCGTTGTCGTGCGGTGTGCCACCCATAGTGGACTTCAGGGTCCTTTGCCGATAGGTGCATTTAGAATGGACTTCAAAGTACCTGGTAGATTGTGTCAAGCGACATGACCCAAAGGAGGTCCCCCTACAAATGCAGGGTTGCTTGCGAACAGCAAGATTCGCTTTGCAGGGGGCGAAAAACGTACCTGCGCGAGCCTGTTTTTGCCCTTTTGCGAACCCATCAAAGCCCTCGCAAAATGTCAAGCACAAGAACGCAGGGGCGGCCCCTACACGTTGCTGCGGCTCTCGACAAGGTCGATAAGCTCTTGTTGCGAATGCACATCGAGCTTGCGATAGATGCGTTTGACATGAGTTTTCACGGTGTTGTACGACAACGTGAGTTCATCGCGGATGTGATAGCCGTTGTGCCCACGCGCAAGCATCCCGAACACCTCGCGCTCGCGCTCGGTAAGACCGCACTCACCCGCAAGGGCATCGCAGGAGCTCTCGATGAGCGCATCGCGATCGGGCGGCATGTCAACCGGAACAGGGAGTTCCTCAACGGGCTCCACACCTTGAATCGTGTCGGCAAAGGTAAAGCCGCGCAGGCCAAAAATCACATAGGCAAAGAGGGCAAGGACCACAACGCTCGTGACAAGTGATGCCCCATCAGGTTGCGTGGCAAGCAAAGCGTTGCAAAGGTGCCCCAAATCAGCGCCGAGAAACGTCCCTGCACCACCGGCAATCGCCCCACAGGCAAGCACCGCCAGGCTTCCGACCATATTGCGCGCGCACAAGGCGGCCATAACCGTCCACGACAAGACCTTGAAGCATGAGTTTCCGGCATCGAGCAACCCGTTTGCTGCACTGGGGGCCACATCGAGCGGGGCAAGCAAGAACCCGGCAACCACAAGGAGCGCCGCCACAGCAAAGAGTGCGTCGTCGTGACCCTTTTTTCCGTCGGGAGCCAGTACAAACCATGCGACAGCGACCAGCAGCACACCAAGGCTGAGATAGCTGGAAACAGGTGTGAATTGAGAAATGCGCAACGACAAGGCGAATCCAAACGCTGCGGAAAAAATGAGCATGAGAATATACACCTGATGACCCGGCGAAAGGAACGACCGAGGATTCGCCAGCGCAAGCTGCTCGACCGCTTTGCCCTCAATAGACTCGCGCCACACGGGAGTCACCTCGCGCCACAGAAGCAAAAGAGTCGACAAGGTGATACCAGCATCGGCAACGACTGACGCACGAAACGACGGGACGGGCGACACCGTCGTGACAAGCGTTGCCACGAGCACGGCGCACGCCACACCGATAGAGGTGCGCTTGGGAGAGTCAGCATGGGCAAATGCGATGCCTATGAGATAGTGATTGGACGCACCAGCCAAAGACAGCAGCATGAGGCCCATAGTCACCGCTGCAGGACTTCCCGACACGCAAAGAAGCAGCCCAGCTCCCACCGCTGCACAAGCAAATGCAATGGGCGGCACCACGCGTGCCTTGATAAAGTCGGGGTGGCGCAAGGCAGAAAGCAGTACAGCGAGCCCCACCACAATACCCACCAGGGTCTGGAATTCGCGAGCCAAGGGGAATGTCTCGCTCGTCACTGGGAAGATGCCATTATTGAGAAGCCAGACTTGATAGGTCTCCAGCGCAAGTGCCAAGCTTGGCAGCCCCACTGCACGCAGCGCGTTTTTCATACTCGCCTTCCCCCTGCCGACAATTTTCGGGCATTCTACCACGGCAAATGCAAATGTACTCCTTGGTGGGTGACTACGGGGGACCCCGCCATGCCTATGGTTGGAAATAGCCGGCGAGGCAGGGGAAGCGCCTGGCCGGATATCAAACGTTCGTACAGATGTGAGAAAGGGATCGCAACTATGGAACTCACCCGCAGGAACTTTGTCGCAAGTGCCGCCGCTGCAACCGCCGCCATGGGCATTGCCGGCACCGCCATGGCAGACGAGAGCACGTCCGCCGATGCCCAGAGCTACTCCCAGACCCACGAGCCGCCCACGTGGGGCGTCGAGCACATGGCCGACATCGATTGGCTCGGCACCGCACCCGAAATCGTCGATGCCGATATCGTCGAGACCCGCGAGACCGACCTGCTCATCATCGGCGCCGGCAACGCCGGCATGGTTGCCGCCGCTACCGCCAGCGACGCCGGCATGAACTTCGAGATCTGCGAGAAGACCGGTCTTCTGGGCACCACGCGCAACTGGTACGGCGTGTGCAACTCTACGCAGTGCAAGGAGGCCGGCAAGGAGGCCGACTCCATGTTCATGCTCAACGAGCTCACCCGTTATGCCAACGGCAAGGTCAACCAAAAGGTCATCAAGAACTGGATCGACAACTCCGCCGAGATGAGCGACTGGCTCGTCAACATCATGGATGGCTACGGATTCGACGTTTACTTCGAGACCAACACGGGCAACGAGCAGGGCGCCGGCGGCTGCCACTACTTCTGCGCACCCACGCAGCACAACTTCAACGCTCGTGAGGACCAGCCCGAGGAGTACCAGAAGAAGAGCCGCAACGAGCTGCTCGAAGACTATATCGGCAAGGCCGGCCACACCATCAACTACGAGTACGACCTCGCCAAGCTCGTCCGCGACGGCGACGGCCCTGTAACGGGCGCCATCTTCTCCACCAAGGGCGGCTTCGTGCAGATTAACGCCAAGAACGTCCTGCTCACCACGGGCGGCTATGCGGGCAACTATGAGATGCTCGAGGCCCTGAACCCCCTGCTCGTGCGCTGCACCACTGCCCAGGGCGGCTGGACTTTCGACACCGGCATGGGCATCAAGGCTGCCATGTGGGTTGGCGCCGAGAAGGACGTCGAACCTGCCGGCATGATTTGGGACCGCGGCGTAACCGAGCCCGGCACTCCTTGCGGTTTCGTGCGCGATGAGGAGACTGGCGGTTGGAAGTTCCCGCACGAGGGCCAGTTCAACCCCGCCTCCCAGCCTTTCCTGCGCGTGAACGCCGAGGGTGAGCGCTTCATGAACGAGTCCGGCCCCTACGACTGGAACGTGTACTGCTCCAGCCAGCAGACCTACGGCACGTGGAACACCGTGTGGGACGCCAACTTCTGCGACGACGTCGTCAAGTTTGACAAGCTGGGCTGCGCCAGCCTCACCATCATCATGCGCGACATGTTCATGCAGGAAGGCGGTGTGTTCGACCAGATGGCAGAGGAGGGTACCCTCGTCAAGGCCGACACGCTCGAGGAGCTCGCCGAGGGCCTGAACATCCCCGTTGACACGTTCCTCGCCACGGTCGAGCGCTACAACGAGCTCGCCGAGAGCGGCGTTGACGAGGACTTCGGCAAGGAGGACTACCGTCTCTCCACGCTCAAGACCCCGCCGTTCTACGGCGTTACCTGCGGTGGCACCATCCTGTGCACCGGTGACGGCATCAAGATCAACGAGCACATGCAGGTGAAGGACACTCAGAACAAGGTCATCGAGGGTCTCTACGCCGCCGGTGACTGCTCGGGCAGCTTCTTCTCCGGCGTGTACCCCGAGCTCTTCCCGGGCCTTGCCTGCGGCCGCACGATGACCGAGGCACGTCAGGCCGTCAAGTTCATCGCTGGCGAGTAAATAAGCGTTCGGCGAACTGACACACTCATATCGCATCACCGAGGCCGTGCCTGCGCAACCGCAAGCACGGCCTCTTTTGTGCGCTGGAACCATCATCCACTGGAACGCGCTGCGGGATTCCATCCGGAACCATCAACCACGGAACACACCACAGGCGCCCATCCAGAACCATCATCGCCAAAACACGTCTCAGAGGGCTCATCCCCGTGCGATAAGACTCCACATCCCGTTTTGGGATATATCCTTGCGGGCAATAGAGTCCCGCCGTATGGATACGAATCTCAATCGCGCTGTCGGCGTTGAACTCAAAGCCATGCGTGGCGAAGCAAACATGACCCAGGACGCCATTGCCAAGAAACTCGGCAAGCCCCAGTCCTACGTAAGCAAACTCGAATCAGGCGAGCGCAGCTTGCGCCTGCCTGAAATCTCCGACTATGCCGACGCACTCAACATTCAGCTCGGCGATTTCATGCTACGCGTGGACGTCTGCATCAAAGACTACCGAAGGCTCAAGAAGGGGCCGCTGGCATAAAACAAAGCGAGGCCCATCGCACATCCATCCTCCGATGGCACGCGATGGGCCCCTAAAAAATCTTGGACGCAACCATTTAACATACATTTCAAGTGTTCAGATGTATGTTATTTCATTAAAACACCAGTTGACGCATTTTTCAAAAATCTGAAATGTATGTTATTTCACAGCCCTGCAACTCGCTTGCGTCAGAACTCCGCCTTCCACAGCCCATGCAAGTTGCAATACGCGTACACCACGCCACCTTGCGCGGGCGGGAACAACACAGCGGGCTCGTCACCGGGCTTCAGATACCGAATGTCCACCCTGCCTGCAACCGCAAGTGCAATCCACTCGATGTAGTGCTCCTCGGTCATCGGATGGGCAACCGAACCAACCTCAACGCGCAAGCCATCTGCCTGCACCTGAACCACAGGTACGTGCTTCTCGACTGAAGCATCCACCGAGCCAGGTACGAGCAACTCCATCTTCTCGCCGCAGCACACCGGGTTCACTCCGGCGTCATGCACCATCATTACCAAGTTGCCGCAATGGTTGCACCGATAGAACTTCACTTCCATGCCAGGCTCCCTTCACTCAAGCGGACGTACTGTCCCGATTTGTTTATCCCCGCGCACACAGCATTCATGCAAGATAGAGCAACATCGCGGCGTTTTGCCCTGCACAAGAGTGGCAATCGAGCCTCTATAGCACGGCGCATGGAACAGCCCGACGCTGTTGTATCCCACATAAAGGCAACTTATCCTGTTGACTCGACGATGTCGACCTCAACCTCGTCTGGATGCTTCGGCAAAAGCGTGGGACAAGCGATGAGAGCAATCGAGGCGGTTGTCGTAACGACCAACAAGCTTGGGTTTTGAAACAGGGCGGCCCCCGTTGAAGCCAAGACACAGGCACCCATGAAGAGGGGGGCACTCGCACATGCGAGCACCCCCCTCACCATCGGTTCATCTGGCTCGTTCAAGCAAGTCTACGCGATAATCCCCAGGTCGCGCATACACCCGAGGAGACGCTCCTCGTGCGCGGGCTCCATGCAGGTGAGCGGCAGGCGCAGACTGTTCTCGCCGTAGCCCATCGCCGCCATGGCAGCCTTGACGGGGATGGGGTTGACCTCGCAGAAAAGCGCATCGATAAGCGGCAGGTACTTGAGCTGCAGCTCGCGTGCGCCAGCGACGTCGCCCGCAAGCATGCGGCGACACATCTCTACCGTCGCAGCAGGCGCCACGTTGGACAGCACCGAGATGACACCCTTGCCGCCCAGTGCCATAATCGGCACGACCTGGTCGTCATTGCCCGAGTAGATGTCGATCTTGTCACCTGCAAGTGCGGCAATCTGCGCAACCTGCGAAATGTTGCCGCTCGCTTCCTTCACGGCGTAAATCATCGGGTGCTCGGCAAGCTTGGCAACCGTGGCAGGCTGAATGTTGCAGCCCGTGCGGCCCGGCACGTTGTACAACACACAAGGCAAATCGGCGGCATCGGCCACAGCCGTAAAGGAGGCGACGAGACCGGCTTGCGTGGCCTTGTTGTAATACGGAGTCACCAGAAGAGCGGCATCTGCCCCCACCTGGGCTGCGAACTTCGTGAGGCCGATTGCCTCCTCGGTGCAGTTGGAGCCCGTACCTGCGATAACGGGTACGCGATGGGCGACCTTCTCCACGCAGTAGCGAATGACCTCGCGATGCTCCTCATGCGTGAGAGTCGGGCCCTCGCCGGTAGTGCCCACGGTCACAATGGCGTCGATGCCCTGCTCAATCTGCCAATCGATGAGCGTGCCATACATGTCGTAATCGACTTTCCCGTTTTTGAAAGGCGTCACAATCGCCGTGGCCGCACCGGTAAAAATCGTCTTCTTCATATTGCATCAGCCCTTCGGAAAGCCGTCGACAAACGTGTCCACCATGATAGGGAGGGCACGTTACCATTTTGTGTTCGACTCGACAATCGCAGCGAACGCACGGGATGCGCCCGCTAACGGAGATATCGCTTTATCCCACCGCCTCTATGCCCGCCTCGAATGCCTGACGGAAGTCGTCGACGCACAGGGGATGCTCTTCGCTCGACAAAACATGTTGCGCCGCGAGCTCATCGGTGTAGTCCTCTAGCAGGTATACCTGCGCCGCGCCGTCTTTGCTCACATGGCACACGCAAGGTTCCAGGCCAAACGATACAATACGCACCTCGGACATCGACTCGCTATCTGGCACCTTCTCCAACTCGATTGTCGCAATCCCACCAACCTGACAGGCAATGTCGCCCTGGGCCGCAACAAAGTTGCCCAGACCCCAGTACACGAGTCCCGTGGCACCGGCCTGCGTTGTCAGCGTGCCGTATGGGGCGACCACATGGGAGTGAGAGCACACCACCACGTCGGCCCCGGCGTCTATGGCTTCTTCCACCATCTGCCGCTGCTCCTGCGTGGGCGTACTCGAATACTCCTGCCCCATGTGCAGGATGACAACCGTCAGGTCCACCTCTCCCTGCACATCTGCAATCTCCCGCAGCATCGCATCTTTATCTTCAATGGTATCTACCAGGTATTTTTCATCTTCTGGCAAAGAGTTGCCATTCAGGCCGTAGGTCAGATTAAAATAGGCGAGACGAAAATCACCCGACTCAACAAAAACCGGCGCAGCCGCATCCGACGCATCGCCGTGCAGTCCTGCAATACCCACGCGCGGATGCCCTTCGGCCCAGTAGTCTAGCGTCTCACGAATAGCACTCGAGCCCCTGTCGTTCACATGGTTCGTCGCGCTTGCCACTACATCAAAGCCGGCGCCCACGAGTGCGTCAGCAATAGTGGCAGGCGTTGCAAATTCGGGATACCCGCTGCGCTTCGCCGCGTCACGGATCAGCACCGTCTCCTGGCACACCGTTGCGATGTCAAACGACGATATACAGTCCTTTACCTGGGCAAACACACTTGAGAAATCAAAGGTACGAGCAGCTCGGTCATATGTCGCCTCGTAAATCCCCTGGTGGGCGATAACGTCGCCGGCAAAGAGCAAGCTTATGTGCTCCGTATGCGCCTCGCTCACGAGCTTGAACCCCCATGAGCCCCATTGCCAGGATGTCAGGCCGCCATCGGGAGCCTCAAGCACGAGCGTCCCATCGGGTTCCATCCATTCGCGAGCAACATACGATCCCAATGCCGAGCTCATCCATATCGGTGCAATCTTGCCGGCACGCATGCCATAGACAAACACATGCTGCGACCACGCGTCATCCGTCCCGCTCTCCCAAAACGGACGATACGGGCCGTAGCTTCCTTGCTTCCAAACAAGAAAGACCAGCTCATCCGCACCGTCCCCGTCGAGGTCGCAGACATGGGCATCGAAGACGCGCCATTCGTCGGGACTGGCGAACACCGCCACGCCACCCACCAACACCCGCACATCGTGCGCCTCACCCACCGCAACCAGCGACTCCTGCGCTCCATCACCGTCGAGGTCAGCCGACAATTGGCTTGTCTGCCAGGCAAAACATTCAAGCGTCTCTTCGTCCCAAATGAAACCATCCAGCAGGGACGTATCATCGCCAGAAGCCACGGGGGCTTCCGCGCCCTTGGAGGAACCTCCGGATGCGGCCTTGTCCTTTGCAGAAGCACCGAGCTTTCCCTCATCATTGGTTGGATTGGCAGACGTGATCACTCCCAAGGAGGAGAAGCCGGATCGACCCTCATCCGCAGGGTAAGTCCCCACGGTGCCTTCTCCCCTGGCCGATTCACTCGACACGGACGCGTCTTCAAGAGAGCCCTCAGATGTAGCTCCACCGGTGCCATCGCTTGCACCCTCGTCCAGAGATTCACCGTCAGCAGCCTCCTGGCCAGCCGCCTGCTCCCGAACCGCCCCGTCAGCCCATTGCGAGGCGCTCACCGTCACCAGGGGCTCGTCATCGGCCCAGGCTATCCCTATAAGGCACAGCAGGCATGCCGCAAGTGCCAAGGCAGCCAACACAACGGCGGCAAACCTCGGCACCACGCGGCAACGCCTGATTATGGAGGGCATGGATTTGCTCACGCCCGCAACCCTTTCTTACATCGTCCTCCAACTCAGGCTGAAGTCCTGCGTCCACCAAACGGGGTCGATTGCGGGCTCGCTATAGCTACCGTCCTCCCCCAGCTCAATACCAAGCATGCGGCGCCATTCAGTGTCGGTCAGACGCTCATTGAGCGGCTGGGCAAACTGGTAGAAACTGTACACGGCTCCCGTCATAAGACGAAGCACGCCGTCCATCGGCACAAGCACGTACAGCTTGGACACCGAACCGGTACCGAGCTCCAGGCACGACCCGTTGGGATCGGTCGCCACATCGGCCACTATCGCCGCAGGGAACTCGCGAGTCGTAAAGTACTCGTTGTCCGTCTCGTTCTTGTATACCTCCTGCCAGAAATGCTCGATCTGGCCACCGAACGTGCGAATGAGGTCGAACTCGTCATCAGTGGGCGTCTCGGCGTTGAGCTCCTTGCGCGCAATCTCTTGCAGACGATACGCCAAATCGCTCAAAAGTCCCAGGTTGTCAGCGTCTTCCTGCACCAGCATGCCGTAGGTAGCCAGTCCCTGCGACGTTGCCTGCGTGAGGGCTCCCAGACGGCCGAACACCTCGGGCTCGGGCTCAACGTAACCGCGGTCATCGTGGACGGGCAGCTCTCCGCCGCCCATCTCAGCCATGACCTGCTTAGAGTAGAGAATGGTGTCGTGCTTGAGCTCGGCATAGCTTCCCGCGAAGGTCTGCAGGCAGCGACGCGACCACAGCTGCGAACGCATGAACCAGGGATAACCGTCGCCCTTTTCGTCGCACAGGGGTTTCAGCGTGCGCAGCCACTGAGCATACAGGCTCGCCTTCCACAGCGTGTCGTCTGCCTGGGCAATGCCCTGCTTGAGGGCCTCGAGGTTCTCCGTGTAGCCCGCAAACTCGTACGCGCCCGTTGCCTCGAGCAGACTGGCCGCCTCGCTGGAGCCAAAGGCCGCCGGGATGTCGAGCACATCGGGGAGCAAGCGCTGCTCACCTGCGGCGTTCTCCTCCACCTCGCTGTAAATGAGCTTCTGGAAGACGGCCTCATCGATGCTGAACCTCTGGCCCATGAGCCTGAAGCCCTTGCCCTCCTCGACCGTGTCGGTGTCGGGATCGTCCCACACGGGAATGGAATTGATCGCCGGAGCAGCCGTCTGCCCCGTGAGCGCGTGGAACTCCTTCCAAGCGGCGTCGTTGCCCGCCAGGTCGGTCGCACGAGGCATGCCGGCAAAGCTGCGCTCCACAAGCGGCGCATACTCGTAGTATCCGTTGTCGTCGCTCGCCCCCGCAAAGAACGAGGTCACCGTGTAAATCTTCGACCACGCATCGAGTGCGCCGTCGTTGAGCAAAAGCGTAATGAGCAGGGCGCTGCGGTCGAGGTCCTCGTTCTTCTGGGCAAAGTTGATGCGCCCATACCACATCATTGCACGGAAATACCCCTCGAGCGCCGCATTCCCCTCGTAATAGCCGCGCGGCTTGTACTGAGAATAATCCTCCATTGCACAGGCAATCGGCGAATCCGAGATACCGGCCGCCTCATACACAAGCGCAATTTCGGCATTTGCTAGCTCGGCCACATCGGCAGGTACGCTGACCTCGAGGCCCTGCAGGCACGCGCCCACAGTGAAGAACGCCACATTGCGCACGGCCGCGCTCTCCCATTCTGTGCCGCGCAAAACCTGCAGCTGGTCATACGCGCCCTGCACGAGCGTAGCGCTCAGACCCTGCAGCTCAGAGGCCAAGTACGCGCGCTCGGTATTCTTAAGCAGATGGCTGAAATAGAGATGGTAGGTGTGCAACATCGCATCGGTCGTGACGAAGTTCGGCATCATCGAGTAACGGTTCGTCTCGTATGCCTCGAAGAATTCCTCGCCCGCACCCTCGAGCATGCAGAAAAAGCCATGTCGCCTCAGCATGTCGAGCTGGGCGTCGTTGAGGTAGTACCAATCGAGGTTGTCGACATTGCTCAGGTCCTCAGCAGGAGCAAGGTCGGCAGCGTGAGGATCGACGGCCGCCTCAACAGGGGCAATCGATTCAAGAAGCGCAGGGCGCGCAGTTGCCTGCGTGGGCCGGGCCGCCGCATCCTGACCAGCCTTGCCGCCTCCCGACAGAAAGCCACCCAAAGTAGAGAGCGCATCGAGCAACCCATCGGCTTTTGCCACCGCCGGCGAAAGCACGGCACCAGACACGCCCAAAGCCGTCGCTGCCGCCAGAGCTGTGCGCCTTGAGATAAGCTTGTTCGACATCGTCATCCCCGCCTTCCCGCGACAGCGCAGCGGCCATCGCCCCTGAGGTCTCTCAAGATGAGAATACCGTACGAAGGCTGGAATTCCTAGGCAGAACTGCACATGGGGCAGTACAAAGTTGATGAAAATCAGCTGCAAGTCCCGAGTCTGCATCGGCAAATCCCTCGTCGATCTCAGTGACAAGTCTGATGGTCGGCCTCATGAACTAAGAGCAATCAGTGTCCCCGCCCGAGAATCTTGCCGGGCATGATATTGCCATACCTGGAGACGGGCAGGCCCATGAACAAGAGCTCATCAGTGCTCCCACTTGATGCCCTGCTCGTCCATAAGCGCGGCAATATCATCTTGGATATGCTGCATGTCCTGGTCGATTGCCGAAATGCGTTCGGCGCATTCCCTCAACCGACCGCGAATGTCGTTCAATGCCGGGCTCTGGGAATCGAGCACCCATTGGTTCTTGTAGCGCAGGGCATGCTCCAGCGAGCTCCAGAAGTCCATGGCAATGGTGCGGAGCTGCACTTCCACAACCACCTCGCGGCTGACGCCGTTGAGATACACGGGAACGCTCACGACAAGATGGAGGCTTCGATAGCCCGACTCTTTGGGATTCTCGATATAGTCCTTGCGTTGCAGGAGCTTTACGTCTCTTTGGCTCAGCAGCTGGTTTTCAACCGTGTACACGTCCTCAAGGTAGTTGCATACCACACGCACGCCAGCCACGTCGAAAATATTCTTGCGAATACCCTCCAAGGTGGCCGGAAAGCCTTTGCGTCCAAGCTTCTCATAGAGACTCTCGGGCGTCTTCAGGCGCGATGTAATGGCATGGATGGGACTGTGCCCCAAACGAATTTGAGCGTCTTCATCAAGGTTCTCGAACTTCGTCGTAATCTCCCTGATGGCAGCCTTGTACTCGGCCATCAAGACCTTGAAAGCGTGCAGTTCGGGTCGTTCCACAAGCTGGATATCAAACGACTGAGCCGCCTCTTCCTCAACAAGAGTCGCTTCAACTATCGTTTCGTTCAATACAATTCTCCAAGTCCACTCATCATGCAGGGGTCCGGCTGTAGGTATACCCCCGGAATGCTGCATAATGCAGGCAGTTTTCTTACAAAAGCGCAATAAGGCGTTGAGCGCCGGGGCTCTTTTCGAATAAAAGCCCAGCTCCTATCGGCCTTCGAAATACGAAAGAACCTCTTGCGTAAGATCGACGTAATCGCGAGGCAAGCGAGGAGCCGTGACATCTCGTGAAATCATCTCGCTCATCACCTTCGATCCGCTTCCCTCACGCACGGTAGTTTTCAGAAGCGGAAAGCCCGCATCCTGGGAAGCCTGAAAGATATTGGCGATATGGTCCGCTTCATTTTCCCTGCTCGCAGATACCCTCGTCATGGCAACGCCCATAACTTTGAAAGAGGGATTGAACGAGCGGCGCAGCAATGCAAACGTCTGCGACAACTGGGGAAAATCTTGCTTCCTAAAGACATCGGGCGAGGCCAAGACGAGGGCTGCACTCGAGGCATACAGGGAGTTCCATGCCAAAACGCCCAAATTGGGAGGCGTGTCGATAATGGCAAAGTCATACGAGCCGTCGACATCCTCAAGTGCCTGAGCCAACAGGCGCTCGCGGCCCAAAGACATGAAGTCCATATCGGCAGAGGACAACGAAATGCTTGCCGGCGCAACGTCGCCGAGCAACGTGGGAACGATGGCCGAAACCAGTGAAGAGCCGCGAAGAACGTCATAGGTCGAAGGAATACCCTCTGCATCGGCATCAATGCCGTACGCACGGCTAAGATCAGCCTGAGGATCGAGGTCAACACTGAGAACGCGCTTACCCTGGCTGCGCAACCCAAGCGCCAAGGCGCATGAAGTCGAAGTCTTTCCGACGTTGCCACGCTGACTTGCGATAGCGATTACACGCACAGTATCCCCCTCAACCAAATGCCTGACCGATACAGGATACCGCAAGATGCAGTGATGCCAGAGAACATATGTACAAAAGGACAATCGTGGAAGGATTAGCGTCAAAGAAAAACCCGCCTGGTCAGAAGACCAAGCGGGTTTCAAAATGCAAGGATGGTGGGCGCTCTAGGATTCGAACCTAGGTAGGCAGAGCCAACGGGTTTACAGCCCGTCCCCATTAACCACTCGGGCAAACGCCCATCCTTATAACAAAAGCCCCAATGGACTTGTTGTTAAAGAAATAAATACAGGCGCCCTGGGGGCCGCACAGCGCTCGAGGAAGGACTCGCTTGAGAACGGTCGGGAGCGGAGGGGCATTTGAATGCGTCCCGAAGGGCTCGGCCGATTAGTGGCGCCCGGCTGAGGCGCTCGCGCGC